>CAYRQA010000001.1:0-39688 GCA_964426285.1 uncultured Lachnospiraceae bacterium
ATATCGTGTTCGGATTATACTTCATTGGTGACCCGTACGGGAATCGAACCCATGTTACAGCCGTGAAAGGGCCGTGTCTTAACCGCTTGACCAACGGGCCGTTATGGTAGCGGAGATTGGACTTGAACCCATGACCTACCGGGTATGAACCGGTTGCTCTAGCCAGCTGAGCTACTCCGCCGTATTGGTCCGACCTCGTGTCGAACGCTTGATTATTCTATCACAAAAGAAATCGTTTGTCAACCCCTTTTTGCGATTTTTTTGATTTTTTTCGCGCATTATTCCACCCCAAACAGACGGTCGCGCAAACGTCTCCGTCTGCTTGAGGTTTTCATTCCAATTATTCAAAGCGAAATGCTTGCTTGTTCAAAAATTTCAATTTCGCCGAAAGAACGTTTCTGCCCTTTTCGATGCGCCCGTTGATATACCCGAGCCACACTTCCCGACTGTCCGTGTACGGCAGCATTTCCTTGGCTTGAGCCACCGTTTCGGGGCGCGTTCCATACTCGAGTGCATATTGCATGAGCATCCTTGCTTTTTCTCTGTGCCCCGCGATCATCTCCCCGATCGCATGATCGAGATCGATGATCCTGCCGTTCTCCCGCACCAGCCAAGTATCTTTACGATTCTCCAATCGCTCACAGAAAATACCCGGATCGGTCAGTTCTTTATAATCGATCTCAAACTTTCGCTTGGCGACATTCAGAAGGATGCGAAAATAGCGTTCAAATTCATCGGATGTGATCGGCGTGTCGAAATCGACGTCTGCCTTGCCAGTCGTTTTCCAATAGAGTAGCGCTTCGGCGACCTGCGGAACGTCGGGCGAGGTAAGCCTGCCCGAATCGGAATCGATCGGATGCCACGACAAACTCGAACAGTCGCACCAGAACGGGTAGATGCCCATATTCAGGAATATGCCGCCGAGGTTGCAGGGTGCCACCTCGAAAAGCGTCAGAAAAAAGCCGTTGTCATCGTACCAATATCGCTTACTGCCATTCGAATACAGCCCTATGCCGCCCAGCACGTCGCACGCGGTTTGCTTGATGATCGGTCTAAAATCACTCATCCGATCACCTCCTCTGTTTTGATTTGCATTTCACATATGCTTCTTCACATACTCGATCAGGTGCGTCCAGTCTTCTCGGTTAAAGGCGTGGCCGCCGACGCGCATATGGTAGCCGATCGGTCCGTCGTGGAAGCAATCGCCGATCTCGGGCAGGCGGTCGGGATGCACGAAGTCGTTGCCCGTGCGGTCGGCCGCTACGCAACCGAGGTATTCCGACTGCGGGTCTGCCCATCCGTCGTCCCATGCACTCGCAACGTATGCGAGACGGGGTGCGATCGCCGCGATCACGTAATGCTGGTCGAGGGGGAGCTCGTCCTCTTTATCCGCATAATCCTTGTATGCGGGGCAGAACCAGTAGGGGAAGCGGTCGGTGATCTTGGCGACCGTCTCGCCCACCTTGCCGCGCGAGATGGCGGCGCCGCCGCTGCCCGAGTTGATCGAGCAGGTGCACCAAATGCGTTCGTCGGTCGCACCTGCGTAGAGCACCGTCTTGCCCAGCCGCGAGTGACCCGTGATCGCAGAACGGCTGACGTCGAGTGCCTCTACGCTTTCGGCATAGTCGATGACACGGTGCATCGCCCACGACCAGAGTGCGATCTTGCTCGGAGCCGAGCGGTCGTTTTCGCGGTCGATGTCAAAGAGCGTCGCCACGCCGTTTGTGAAATCGTTGTCGTCGGTCGCAACCTCCTCACCGACCTGCAGGACAGCCAGATCACTGCCGATGATCAGATCGAGAGGCAGGCGGTCGATCGGACCGCCGAGCGAAAGGTGCAGGAAGAAGGGATGCTTGCCCGCCGTCTTGGGCAGGACGGCGTATACGGGGAAGGATACCGATTTGTCGCCGACGGTGGCTGTCAGGATGACCTTCGTGTAGGTCGCCTTGCCCTCCATGTAATGTTCGTCTCTCTCGACCGTCTCCCATGTGAGATTGTCGGGTACTTTCGGCAGATAGCCGTATTCCTCGCGCTGAATGAGCTCGAGCATCTCAGCACGGGAGAGCAGTGCGGGGAGATTGCGTTCTTTGAGCATTTGTTCGATCATGTGCAGTTCCTCCTTATCAAGGGTGTTTAGCAATAGGATTTTTGTATATTGTAACACATAAAGAGCGCTCTGTCAAGCACATTGACCAAAACAGCAGAACTCAGATGACCGTCAGCGTAGTCCCCGGGAAATAATGCAGGAGGATCTCGCGATAGCTAAGCCCCTCTTCGGCATAGAGCGCCGCACCTGCCCTCGATAGCCCGTAGCCGCTTTCTTTCCCGTCCTCGTTTTCACCCGACACGGTCGCTTCGGGCGTTTTGACCGACGCAAGATAGGGGTAGCCCTCCATTTCCACGGTCATCCCTGCCGACGCCGAATGGGTGAGCGCCAGTGCATAGTCATCGCCATACCGCAGAACCTCATTCTCCACTGCACGCACCGCATCTTCGGCAGTCTTCAGCCGCGCATCTGCTTCGGCTTGCCCCCAAAGCGAGGTCAGCTCATCTTTCTCCGCATAGACCAACCCGTGCGAGGGCGAATTGCAGATGCTCCCCTCTCCCCTGCAGTAACCGATCAGACAGAGCGCTCTGCTTCGCAGTGCCACTGCCTGCGCTTTCAGACTTTCGGTCGGCGTATCGGAGGAATTGTAGGCGGCGAGCGTTCCGACGAGCAGTTCGCGCAACGTCAGCGACTGCGGTGCTTCCCCATCATCATGGTCACAAAAAAGAAGCAGGCTGTCGTCACTCTCCTTCGCAGGCGCCGTCGGCAGCTTACCAAAGAGCAGTGCGGTCAGTGCGGGCAGCGCACTCCCGATCAGCAAACAAAAAATGAGCAGCAGTATTTCTTTGTGTATTCGGCGCATTTTGCCTCCTGTTCCCGCTTTTTCTTGCAAAAAAGCACTATTATACATATTTTTTCAACTGTTTACAGTATATGCACAAAAAAATCAGACAGAACGATTGACAGAACGCCCTCAAATGATTATAATGTATCTGTATACAGATCGATTTTTCGATGAAAGGACTGTTAAAATGAGTATTACCAAATCGCTGTTCGGTACTATGCCCGACGGCAAAGAGGTCTGCCTCTACACCCTCGCTCAAGACGACATTGCCGTTTGCATCACCGAGTACGGCGCTCGTATCACCAAGCTCCTCGTCAACAACACCAGCGTCGTCTGCGGCTTCGACAGCATGGAGGGGTACCTCGCCGACGGCGATTACCACGGTGCGATCGTCGGTCGCTACGCCAACCGCATTGCAGATGCCAAGTTCACCCTGCACGGCAAGACGTACACCCTTGCGCGAAACGAGACAGGGCGTGCGCACCTCCACGGCGGCATGGTCGGCTACTCGAACCGCCTCTGGGAGACGGTCTCAGCCCGCGAAGAGGACGGCGCTGATCTGCTGACCTTCAAGCTCCGCTCGCCCGATGGGGAGGAGGGCTATCCCGGCACGCTCCGTATTCTCGTGACCTATATGCTCAAGGACTCGGCGCTCACCATCTCCTACAGCGCAGTCAGCGACGCCGATACGATCATCAACCTGACCAACCACGCCTATTTTTCGCTCGGCGGCGTCGGTTCGACCGTGCTCGACCAGACGCTCACCCTCGCCTGCGACAAGTACGTGCCTGTCGATGAGTTGCTCATCCCCTACGGGACGATGTCGAGCGTCGAGGACACGCCCTTCGATTTCCGCACGCCCAAAACGATCGGCCGCGACATCGAAGCCGACAACACCCAGCTGCACATTGCGGGCGGCTACGATCACTGTTTTGTGCGTGACAACGGCGAGGAGAAGAATGCACCCGAGTGGATCGCCACCCTCTATTCGCCCTCGAGCCATATTGAAATGAAGGTATCGACCACCGAGGGCGGCATTCAGATCTATACCGCCAACTTCATGACCGCAGACAATCCCTTCTACGGCACGATTCCCCAGACCAAGAACACCGCCGCCGCCATGGAATGCGGACGAAGCCCCGATTCGCCCAATCAAAAGGCGTTCCCCTCCCCCCTGCTCAAGGCAGGCGAGGAATACTCGCAAACGACGGTGTATTCCTTTAAAGTGAAGGAATAACGCGCCTTTCGAGGGGCGAGCTTGTCAAAAGCCTGCACTTTCAAAATCCGGATAAACAAAACAGATCGTTTTAGCGTTTTTGAAGGTTTTACTACTTGGGCAAAGCCCAAGTAGAGGACTTCTTTGAAAAAAGTTCCCTGAATGGGGTTTGGGGCAAAGCCCCAAATACAACTTTTTTCCACAAGCATAAAACCCCTTTTAAAGGGGTTTTGTTTTATGAAAGCAACTTTTTCAGTACAATTTTGCGTTATCTTCATATAACCGTCACATTAGATGCGTATAATGAAGACAATCGATCAGTGCTCGTCTCGGCTTACTGTCGGACAAGCCGACTTCGCACCCATTTCAGAAAGGATGGTTCCTCATGAACGAATTCGATAAAAATTCCATAGACGATCAGCCTGTCTCCGATCAGCCGGGCGGCAACACCCCCGAAGGCCGCGCCAACGACGATCTGATCAATCGCCCTGCCGACCCCTCCGCGGGCAGCTATTCCTACACGGGCGATCAGCTTGCCGATGCCGCCACGCGCGTGAACCGAACTGCACAGCCCGAATGGTACGGCAACTACAGCAGTACGCCAAGCAACGCAGGCAGCAGCCAAAGTGCGGGCTCTGCACCCTCCGACGAATACGAGGTCTCCTTTGACAGCGCCAGCGGCAAATACACCTACACCGATCACTCGGCAGAGCAACCGTCCGCACAACCTCCCCGTCCTCCCAAACGCAAGCGTTCGCTCCTCGCACTCGGGCTCTGCGCCACCGTTCTGGCAAGCGCCACCCTCGGCGTTTTCGGCGGCGCATTTGCAGGTGCTTACTTCGCCGATCATTCGGGAAATCCGGGCGGCAATCTGAACAACCAGGTGCAGCAATCGACGGTCGTACAGGTCAACTTAGGCGAGGTCAACTACGGCGCGATCGCCGATGCAGCCGCCAGATCCTACGATTCGGTCGTCGTCATCGAGACCTATCTCAGCGAAAGCTATGCCGAAGCGGGTGAAGCAAGCGGTGCGGGCAGCGGCGTCATCTGGACGTCCGACGGCTACATCGTCACCTGTAACCACGTCATCGACGGCGCAAATATCATCCGCGTGATTCTGACCGACGGCAGTGCCTATTACGCAGACGTAGTGGGCACCGATGCGCAGACCGACCTTGCAGTGCTCAAAATTCAGGCAACCGACCTGATCGCCGTTACCGCAAGAGGCAGTTCGCTCGTGCTCGGTGAGACTGCGATCGCCATCGGAAACCCGCTCGGTGTCCTCGCCAACACGGTCACCGAGGGCATACTCTCCTGTCTGGCGCGTGAGATCACCGTAGAGGGTCAGCCCATGTCGCTTCTGCAAACGACTGCGGCAGTCAACTCGGGCAACTCGGGCGGCGGTCTCTTCGACGTCAACGGCTCGCTCATCGGCATCGTCAATGCCAAATCGACCGGCGATTCGGTCGAGGGGCTGGGCTTTGCCATCCCGATCGAGACGGTCATGGACATCTGCACCCAGCTCATCGAACAGGGCTTCGTCAGCGGTCGCCCGCAGCTTGGTGTATCGGTCATCACCGTTACCCAGTCGAACGCAAGCTCTATCTTCGCCAATCCCGAGTATGCCGCGCTGGAGGAATACGCCACCAGAGTGGTACCCGGTTGGGGCGGCGGATACACGCAGGTCGTCCCCGGCACTTATATCCTCTCTGCCGATGACGTGGTCGGCTATACCGACGGCAGTGACAGCCTGAAATTCGGCGACCGCCTGCTCTACGTCGGTGGCACAGAGATCGAATCGACCGCCGACGTGAAAGCGGCGCTGGGCGGCTACAATGCGGGCGACACCATCCAGCTCACCGTACTGAGAGGTCAGAGTGAGACGCTCATCATCAAGCTCGTCCTCGGACAGCTCGGCGAAAAATAATTCCCTGAATTTTCGAAAGGAAGCCAAACAAGGGCAATTTGCCCTTGTTTGGGCGGTTTTCTCTATGGCACATCTGCTGGTAGTAGACGACGAAGAAAAGATCCGCACCCTCATCCGCAAATATGCCGAATTTGAGGGGCACACGGTCACCGAGGCGGCAAACGGCATGGATGCGCTCGAGCGCTGCCGAAAAACCCCCTTCGACCTCATCATCATGGACGTCATGATGCCTCTGCTCGACGGGCTTTCTGCCTGCCGCGAGATCCGAAAGAAGCTCGACACGCCGATCATCATCCTTTCTGCCCGCGGCGAGGAATACGACCGCATCGGCGGCTTCCAGCTCGGCATCGACGACTACGTGGTAAAACCCTTCTCCCCCAAGGAGCTGATGCTTCGGGTCGAGGCGATCCTCAAACGGACCTCGGCGGCAAAGCCCGCAGAAGCGATCGAGCTGTTTGAAAAAGAGGGGCTGAAGGTCAATTTCACCGCCCGTATCGTGACGGTCGACGGTGTGGTCGCCGACCTTTCGCCCAAGGAATACGAGCTGCTCTTTTACATGATCCGCAATAAAAACATTGCACTGACCCGAGAGAAGCTGATCTGCGAGGTCTGGGGCTACGATTTTTACGGCGATGACCGCACGCTCGACACGCACATCAAGCTGCTTCGCCATTCGCTCGGTCCATACAGCAAATTCATCGTGACGTTGAGAGGAGTGGGCTACCGTTTTGAAGGAAATTGACAATGCGCTCCCTCTCACCGACGGACAAGGTGCGATAACAGGCGACGAAGGGCTCGGTGCAAAGCCCAAAAGGGGCAAAAATCGCGCTCCCAAGCCCCCGAAAGCAAAAAAAGTGCGCCGTCTCGGATTGTTCGGGCGCATTTCGGTTAAAAAGAAGATATTTCTTGCCTTTATCAGCATTACCCTGCTGGCGCTCGCGCTGCTCTGGCTCTTCCAGTTCGTCTTCCTAGAGCAGATCTATCGCTCGATCAAGATCGGTCACCTCGAGGACGGTGCCGAGGAGATCATTCAGGCGAGCTATGAAGATGATTTCTATGCGCGCGCCGACGAGATCGCCAAGCAGCATGATTTCTGCGCCCTTCTGCTGAACGTCGAAAGCGGAAGCTCGTACAAGCTGACCCCAGCGCCCCTGCCCGGCTGCTACCTCTACGATCTGAACTACCGCGACTATAATCAGCTTGCCGAGTACGCAGCAACGTCGGGCGGAAGCCTTATGATGAGCGTCCAACCCGATACGCAGGGCTATGTCGCCAAGGAATTCGCCTACACCCCCAACGATCAGATCCACAGCGTCATCTATACCGTCCTCTTCGAAAACGAAGAGGGACAGACGATGGCACTGCTGGTCAACACGGTGATCACCCCCATTTCCGCCGCCCGTGAGACGCTCTTCTACATTCTGCTCATCATTTCGGGCATTCTCATCCTACTGGCGGTCGGTATGTCTGCATTTATGGCGCACGCGGTGGCAACGCCGATCGCGAGGATCAACCGCGATGCCAAGGTGCTCGCCACAGGCAGATACGACCACCACTTCGACGAAGTCTGCGGCTATCGCGAAGCCAATGAGCTCGCCGCCACCCTCAATTACACCGCGAGCGAGCTTGGTAAGGTCGAAGCCCTTCGCCGCGAGCTGATCGCCAACATCTCCCACGATCTGCGGACACCGCTCACCCTCATCTCGGGCTACAGCGAGGTCATGCGCGACATTCCGGGTGAGATCACCTCCGAAAATCTGCAAACGATCATCGACGAGACGGCTCGTCTGACCTCTCTCGTGAACGATATGCTCGACATCTCCAAGATTCAGAGCGGCAACCTGACCCCTCATTTCGAGAAGCTGTCGGTCACTGCCCTGCTCTCCTCCGTACTCGATACCTACCGCACGCTGACCGTCTGCCGCGGCTACGACCTTTCTCTGTCGCTTGAGCCTGACGGTGAGGAGGTATACATCAACGGCGATGCCGCCATGCTGGTGCGTGCGGTGAACAATCTGATCAACAATGCGCTGACCTACACGGGCGATGACCGCAAGGTGCTCGTTCGGCAGCTCGCCACCCCCTCCCGCGTACGCATCGAAGTGGTCGACACAGGCGTCGGCATCCCCCGCGACAAGCTCGATATGATCTGGGAACGCTACTACAAGGTCGATGCCGAGCACAAACGCTCTGCCGTCGGCACGGGTCTGGGGCTCTCGATCGTAAAATCGATCGTCGTGATGCACGGCGGCTCCTACGGCGTCCGCAGCTCGAAGGGCAACGGCTCTGCCTTCTGGATCGAGTTTGCGAGGGTGTGAATTTGTTGAGGGATTCTTGGGAAACTCTTCTTGGGCTGACGCTCAATAAGGATGTTATCTAAAACAAACGATTGTGAGTAACAAAAGCCATCGTATAGAACCGAATGGGTTCTATACGATGGCTTTTTCTAATCAAATTACCCTGTTGCATTTAATTCATGCACCCGTTTCCCCGAACACCCACAGGTAGTAGTCCTCGAGCGTGGGGGCGACCGCTTTGGCATCCCCCTCGGGGGTGGTGTCGGATAACACGCGGAGCGTCACACCGCTGTCGGTCTGCGCGATGTTGATGACGCGGTAGGTCGATTGAAGCTGTGCGACATCTTCGCTCTTGCAGGTCAGTTCCCACACCTTGCCTTCAATTTTGCTTGCAAGCTCATGGGCGGGTGCGAGGTCGGTGATCTGCCCCTTTTTGAGGAAGATGACCTCTTTTGCGATGTACTCGACATCGCTGACGACGTGGGTGGCGATGAGCACAATCTTTTCGAGCGCGATTTTGGCAATATAGTTTCGGATGGCGATGCGCTGCTTGGGATCGAGTCCCGCCGTCGGCTCGTCGAGGATGAGAATCTCGGGATCGCCGAGAACGGCTTGCGCGAGGGCGAGACGCTGCTTCATGCCACCCGAGAGCGCGCTGATCTTGCGGCTCGGGATATCGGCGAGTTCGACTGCCTCGAGTACTTCGGCGATCCGGCGAGCCGCTTCGTCCTTCCCTAGCCCCTTCAGCGATGCCATGTACCACAGGAATTTCTCGACCGTAAAATTGGGATACATTCCGGGATATTGGGGCATAAATCCGATCTTTTCGCGGAATTTCACGCCCATTTTGAGGGTGCTTTCACCGTTGTAGGTGATCTCGCCCGAATCGGCTTTGAGGTTATCGGTGAGGATGTTGATGAGCGTCGATTTGCCCGAACCGTTCGGTCCCATGAGAGCGTAGATGCCCGGGGTGAGGGTTGCCGTGAAGTGGTCGAGGGCGTGGTTTTTGCCGTAGGATTTGTCGATTTGTTCGAAATGAAGTGTCATACAGTCTGTCTCCTTTATTTGCAGAATTTCCGATAGGATGCCGCCGACAATCCTGCCGTGATTGCGACTACCGCCGCGACAAAGATCGCAAGCAGTCCATAGCCGCCCATTTCGGTTGAAGCGAGCCAGAGGCGATCGCCCGAGAGAAGCATCGTTGCGTCGACGATAGAGGCAGAAGGCACACCGAGCAGGGTGAGCCCGTAGGGGATGATAAGCAGCAGCATACAGCCTGCCGCAGCCCATTCGGAACGGAGCAACTGTGAAAGTGCGGTGATGAGGAGCCCCCAGACCAAAGTGCCGATCAACCGAAGCAGACAGACGAGCATAGCGGCATCGGTTTCCTCCAGCGTTAACCCGTCGTATTCCTGCATATAGCGCGCCTTCATCTCATCATAGAAGGTCGGCTCACCATTGAGTGCATCAAGTGACACGCCTACCTGCAGTCCGATCAGGAGAATGCAGATCAGCACCATACGGAGATTTGCCGTCTTGCGCACTTCATACGGAAGCAGTCTGATCGAATAACGGCGCAGCCTCGGTTTGGGTAGCTTCCACCCGCTTGCAAACTTCGGCAGTGCAAAACGGCGGGCAGTTTGGGCGCTGATGCCGCGACGCACCCATCGCACGAACGCGAGCAGAGCGAACAGCACTGTGAGTGAAGAGAGGACGATGAGTAGGATGGGGAGAAACGAGATCGGTCGACCTGCGATGTGGATGGGCGCCCAGCGCTCCCATAGACGCAGGGGATCGGTGGCAGTGAGCAGGTTGATCGCAGAGAGGAATTCCCCTCCCTTTTCGAGCAGGAAAAACTCTATTCCTACCACCGTGGCAGAGATCGCGATCGCAAACAGTGACTTCTTGAAAAGCAGGGGGATGCAAGCGGTCAGGAGGCAGATCAGCAGCGCCGCGAGTGCCGAGAAGAGCACGCTCAAAAGGAATGCGCCGAGTTGGCTGAAGGCATAGGGGCAGTAACGCATCACGAGCGATGCCTGAACGGGCGCAAACGGCGTCGACAGCCCGTATCGGTAGCCGCAGACTGCGAGCGCCGACAGGTGGAAGAGCAGTGACAGCCCCAGCATCCATATCGCGGCGCTTCCGATCTTGCAGAGTGCCAGCCTTCCTCTGCCTCGGCGAGTAGTGCGCAATACGGTATCCATTCCGCTGTCCCGTTCGATGACGAAGAGACGGCTGCCTGCCAGGAGCGCCGCTAACAGAAGAAAGATCCCACTGCCGTCATACGTCCAGAAGGCATTCCACCCGAAGGCAACTCTGCCGTTCGGTTTGACTGTTTCGAGCGCATTGCCGTATTCATTCCAGAAGCGCACTTGATAGCGGTAGGCATAGCTTTCGCTCGAATAGCCCGCCGCACGGTATTTGTCGAGTGTTTCCTGTGCAAAGAGCCGCTTGTCTGCGATGTCAGCTTCATACGCATCGAGGGTCAATGCGTTTCGATAATAGAGGTCGAGCAGGCTGAAATCGTCCCATCCTTCGTAGTAGGTCGAGGAAAATTCGGGTTCTTCCGGCTCGGGGGGCAGTTCCTCTGACGGCATCCCGAAACTTGCCATATAGAGATCGAACCATTTATCGAATTCTTCCCGATAGGCATCGTAGATCACGAGCATGGTCTGATAGCGTTCATAGACCTCCTCGGGGTTCTCTCGCACGATGGCATCGGCAACCTTCAGCGCTTCCTGCGTCTTCGGGTTGTAGTCTTTTTCTGCCTCACGCAGACAAAAAACGACGTTCAGCAGGACAAGCAATGCCATCACAAGCCACAAAATGCATCCGCTCAGTTGTTTATATAGTTCATGCAGGATGATTTTCATGAGTACCTCACTGTGGGTGATTAATTTAGGAAACTATTCCCCTTGTACGCAATAGTTCGCACCTATCTCGAAGTCAAGCAGCACACTGCCTCTAAAACCGTCTGACGTAAAGCCGTTTATATCACGATACGAATAGATAGGACCTATGATGCAGCGGTCATTGATGTAATACGGATGAGATGTAAAATTGAACCCGCAGTCGGATATCACCGTGAAGTTCTCGAGTGTCTCGAGATTCACGCCGTTGATCGTGCCGTTGCTGTGACACCAGTCGCTACCGTTGTTTTCTTCTAATTGCGTTCGCACGTCGAACGGACCGTAATAGAGTACGCCGTTATATATTCCGTAGACTTCGGTATCATAGACGCTTTCTGCAACCATTTCTCCTTCTCCGCTCGGATCGTCCAGTCGTACTCTTCGGATGCTGTGATCGTTGAATTTTTCAGTACCGCCATTTCCCCAAGGGAGCTCCACGGTTTTATATCAGACATATATACGTTTCCTTGTGAATCGTTAAAATAGACACCGTCTTTATTGGCGCCGATCAGATTAATATACGGTTCATCAACCGCTGCTGTCGAAATCTCTCCACCCGTTTTCTTGACCGAATTAAGTAAATATTTTTGCTCTGCTGTTTGAGTGACAAAATAGATCATATTGCCGTATGAGATCATTTTTACGATAGGGCTGTTTACAAGGGCGATTTGAGTTGCCAGATTGGTTGCGCTATCGGCACGTATGATTTCATAACGCCAGTCCTCATTCCATGGATCTTCACTGAAAACATTGCCTTCTACGGAACAAGGTGAGCATAGAATCTTGGATGTATCTGAATATAAAGTCAACCTTTATACAAGTGAAGGTGTTCAACACGCCATATGGATATATGATACATATCTATTTGTGCTTACATGTTACGGAGACTACAGTGAACAGGATATGATTGATATGATCGAATCCGTAGAATAATAAACTGGCGAATACCTTTGCAGGTACTCGCCGGTTTATTATTTCTTAATACTTTTTCTCTGTTTCTCTGACAATTTCATCTGCGTCACCACCGGAACCGGAAATTACAAATTCAACCGTAACTCGATACGTTCCGGTCGATTCAAGCTGAAATGAGTGGTCTCCGGTATAATAATAGTTGTAAATTGTGTCAACCCATTCATCATTGGTCGTACCGATATCAACCCTTGTCCAGAAAATTCCTAAAAATCGCTTTTCAATATATGTAGTGATGACTGCCTTATTTGTTATGTTCTTTATTCCGGAATATGAGTTGGTAATAGTGATCTTCCCTGTCGAAGAGATAGTTGCCGTACTAATAGCACTAACCGTATTATTATAATACGGGGTTATCTCAGCCGCCAAAACGGCTTTGCTCGATGCGAACACACCGAACACGGTAAATACAGAGACGAATGCTAAAAGCAGCGAAAGGGCTCTCGTTTTAATGGATCTGGTCATTTGGGTTCACCTCGTATAAATTACTCCGTGCGTTCATCGGCGCGGGTCGCCAATTTGGCACGTGCTATTATATACAGCAACCGGGCAGGGTGCAGAGGGGACAAGAAAATGGATAAAATTCGAATTTTTTCTGCAAAATGCGATAGGAGATATGGAATATCCATATCTCCTATGAAAAGGATACTATTCAAGAATAACATCCTTATTAACCCGACGATGCGCGTCGGGCTTTTCAAAGTTTTCGAAGGGGTCTAAGGGGGAAACCTTTTTCAAAAGGTTTCCCCCTTATGCAATCAATCATTCAATTTCCCAGAGCTTGAGCGCCTCGTAGTCGGCTTCCCACTCGAGTTCGAGCGAATCGGCATAGTCCTGCATATAGAGGGCGTATTCGCGGTTGAGGTAGCTGCTCACGACCGACATGAAGTTCTCATCGATGTACTTCTCATCGAGCGCCAGGCGCTTTACGATGAGGTAGCCGTCATCCCGTTCGATGACACCCCCGAGTTCGCCCACCTGCAACGCAAGCACCGCGTCCTCGAAATATTGCAGTTCCTCGGTATAGGTGAAGCAAGGCAGGAGGCAATAGTCCATCCTCAGCCCGTAGGTCGTCTGATAGGCTTTATCGATTTCCGACATCGCTTCGCCGTTCGTCATCCGCTCATGAAGCTCATCGGCAAATTCGCGTTTTTCCGAACGGTCGTCGTCACTGCAGTAAATATAGAGATATTCGGCGGCAAAGAAGTTGCCTGCCTTGATATCGGCACGCACAGTCGGATCGTCCGACTTGAATATGCCGTTGTATTCGTCGGTGAGGTATTTGAACAGCTTGTTCTGGAGCGCACCCATCTCCAATATACGGCGAAGCGTCTCTTCGTCGCCGAACTGCGCTTCGATCGCAGTCTGATATTCGTCTTCGCTGGCATAGCTTTCCTTCAGGCTCTCGATCTGATCGTCGATGCTCTTCTGCTCATCGTCGGTAAGCTCGATCTCCTGCTCCTTTGCCACCTTTTCGCAGGTCACAAGACTGCGCAGTGCGGAGTAGACGTTGTCCTGCAGTTCCTGCTGCATCGCTTCATCCCCCTCATAGTCGGCGGCTGTCGCACTGCCGCGATAGTTGATGGCGAAATAGCGAACCATGTTGTAGCTTACCTCAATCCCGCCCACCTTCACAGCCGTAGGGCTGCTTTTCGAGCAGGCAAAGAGCGAGGACAGCGTACACAGCATAGCGAGCACCGTCAGCAACAGCGCAGTGATGCGTTTGATTTTCATAGAATGCCCTTCCTTTCTGCATAACGACTACGCGAGTAGTCTCATCTAATGCATTGCCCTTGGGTCAGCATCGATCGAGCGACCCAAGGGCAGCCGGTATGATAGAAAAACCGGGCTTAATAACGTACTTTCGTATCGATCGCAATGCCTTCCTGCAGATCGACCGCAGCCGAGAGGATTTCTTCAACACGGGCAGTGATCATGTAGAAGGTGCCTTCTTCGCCCAATGACTTGCCGTTGGCGTCGATCGATTCGATGGTGCAGAGCACTCGTCCGCTGGTCAGCTTGTAGAAGCGATAGATCTTGCTGACACTTTCACGCTCATAATCGACCTTGGTGGTCGTGTTGCCCGCTTCGTCTGTTTTATAAACAGTCGTTTTTTTCGTACGGACGGTGAGCGTAGTCATCGGCTCGTTCTTCATGGCTTCGGCAATGGCTTCCTCCGAAACCTCTTCGCGAACGCTTCTGTTCATCAGCAGAAGGTAGAACTGTCTGAAGTTTTTCGTATCGATCTGATTGCCCGCGCTGTCGGTCACCAGCAGATCTGAACCCGTATTGGTCAGCTCGAAGGTTTCGTTTATCGATACCTCTCCCTTTCGATCGGGATTCAGTACGCCCAGATCGGTGTAACTTCCTTCGATCGAAATCGATGCACAGTTGTCGATCTTCAAATCAACGATCTGACGCTGAATAAAGGCTTCAGGCGTCCACTCTAAGAAGTAGACCGTCTCCTCGGGTACCTTCGCGATGATGTTGAAATTGAGTGAGTAGGCATAGTAGTAGCCGTCAGGCTGCTTTTTGCTGAAATAGACGTAGTTGTCTATATCTGTATACTCATAGTAAAGCGAATACCGGTAATCGAGCAGACCGTATTTTTCAAAGGTCTCTTCGGTAAAACCGATGTATTCCTCGCCGTCTTCGTCGGTCATCATCTGACCGAGCGCCACGACCTCTTCCCCCTTGAACTCCCCAAAATCACCGATCAGGTTTTCAAATGCACCCGTACTGTAGTACCCGCTCGGGACAACGGCATAATAGGTGCACATCCCCGCAAAGAGCGAAAAGGGATCTTTTTTGTTGGTAATCGGGCGCATATGCACCATCGGCTTCCACTGGGTGACCGGTTTTCCGTCCTCATACACCTGATTGCCGTTTTCATCGAGCTTGGGCGAGAAGTATTTTTCCTCGTTGCGCCAAATCGCGAACTGATCAAAGAGTGCGAGTGTGTTGACGTCGACCGGGAATGTCAGAAAAGGATCTACCATATCCATCGGCGTGAGCAGTGCCGACGCCACGAGGTTTGTGGGCGGAAGCACGTAAACCGAGTCACGCTGCATTTCCTCACCTGTGGAAAGCAGGGTGTCATTGTTGACGCAGCGCACATAGTAGCCACTGCCCGAAGGAAGCTTGTCCCCGATATAATAGGTGTAGCTGCGCCCGTCCAGTGCGGTGATCGTCACCGAAAACGCCTCCTCGGGCGTAGCATAGTCAAGCCCGTATTTAGAGAAATCAGTGCAGTGATCCTCCACACGAGAGGTCGCAAGCGTGTAGCCTGCCGCCGTGATCATATTGGCGAAGGCAGTTTCATCGTAGGGCGCATACTCGTAACCGGTGAGATAGAAGGCGTTGTTTACCATGCCGTTCTCTTCGTCGTCTGCGCCTGTATAGCGGTAAAATCCCCAATCGACGTATTCACTGCCGAATTTTTCATTGTCGGGGTTGTGAACCTCGATTTTGGAGATCTCATCTCTGGGGATGTGCTCGTAGATCAGCATTCGGTTATTGATCGATGCCACCTCATGCGACCACAGCATCTCGACGGGTGCTGCCTCTCCCCCATCGTCCTCGTTCAGATAGGGACGGAGAATGGCGAAATAGCCGACGATCAGCAGTGCAAATACCACTGCCAACACGATAACGGCTGTCACACCGCGCCGCAATGCGTTGCCTTTTACTTTTGTTTCTTCTGTCATGAATGACGTCTCCTTATATATACACAAATGCCGATCACGGCGAACACAAGCGGCAGTGCGGCAGTGGTGATCACTGTCCAGACGGTCGCTTCTTGGGTCGTAAGGTCAAGCCCTTCGTTGGGGATCACCCTACTGCGAACCGCCCCCGCGGTATCGTCGCCTGTCAGAATACCGATCGCCGTTGTCAGAATCGAACGGTTCAGATAACCGGGATTTTGGGTATAGCTGACATAGGAAAGCATCGAGGTGCCGCAGGTCAGGATATACGATCCCTCGTTCACCTCACTCAGCGTGAGCAGAGCGCCGTCGCCTGCTTCGGTCACACTGCCGTCGTTTGCCTCCGCCACACAGCCCTCGGGCAGTACGTAGACTGCCTTTGCCTTGGCGGGATCGCTGATGCGGATCGTTCTCGACAGGCGGAAGATCGCCTTGCTGTCTGCCGCAAGCGGTGCAAGTGCTTCGGAGAGTGGATTACCCTCTGCAACGAAGCTGCCTGCCAGGCTGTAGCCGTCGACCGTGATCGAGGCACTGCCGTCGTTTTTCAGCTTATCGCTGTCAAGCGTTACCCCGCCGACCTGCTCGAGAAAACCCTCCAGATTGGGCAGCTCCCGTCTGTCGGGGTCGGCAAATACCATCAGCGAATGCCCCGGCACTGCCAAAAAGCTTTCCAGCTTTTCGATCTCACTGACCGATCCTGCCGCCCCCGAGAGATAGTCGCTCTTGGGCGAATAGATGATCGCCAGTGCATCTTCTTCGTCTTCATCGAACTGCTCGTATTGCAGGTTGATATGACGGATATTGTAGCCGCAATCAAAGAGCATATTCCAAAGGTTGTAGGCATCACCGAAGTCGGTCGATTCCTCGCCCATGGTATAAGTGCCTACCGTTTCACCGTGCCCCGTGAGGATATATGCCGTCGGTGCAACCGCTTTGGTTACCGAAAGGATCGACGAGCAGAAGCGGTAATCGCCCTGAAAGCCGATGACACCGTACGTGGCGGTATTGAAGTTGTAAAAGTTATCTCTTGAGCAGATCCGATAATTGTGCCAATAGGTAGGCTGACCGTTCGAATCGGTGAGGATATTGCCCTTGCTGTCCCGTTCGGGGGTGTAGTTATCGACGATGATATAGGCGCTCGACAGGGCATACTTATCGTAATCCTCCCCGACGATCTCCTTGACCCGTTCGGGCTCTTTGGTGAGATTGATATAATCCACCGAAATATAGTCGTATTTCTCTGCCAGCTCCAGTGCCAGCTCATGGATATACTTCATCCCCCAAAGTCCCGTGGAGGTGTAGCCGTGATTGGAGGTGGCTACCTGTCCGAGATTGTCGGGATCGGTGAGGAAATAAAGCGTGACGTCATTCTCCTCGGCGTTGACTTTACCGAGCAGGCTGTGCGTTTCTTCCGAAATCTCAAAAAGGTCGTCTGATGTCATATCGAGATGTGCGCCGACGAGCGAAAATACGCTCGAGACAATGACGTTGATCACCACGATCACCGCAATCACAGCCACGGTCAAGCCGACAGACAATCCACCGTACCGAAGAGATTTATTTTCAGTCCATTTCATCTGCGTTTCTCCTTAGCTGTGTCTGCGTTTGATGAATACGACCGTTCCCGTGATCAGTGCAGCTAAGGGCAGCATACTGCTGAGCACGATCGTCCAGGCGGTCGCTGTCGACTCGGTGATCTTATCCAGTCCCTCACTCGAAATCACCTTGAAATCGATATCGAAGAGGACCGTCTCCTTGCCCATCAGACGCATGGTGTAATAGACCAGGTCGCGGTTGCCGTAGGTGGTATCCTCGAGCATCTCGGTCGATGCGAAGCCGGTCGAACCGCAATTGAGGACGTAGGTGAACAGCTCGTTGTTATCGTTATCGTACATGACCTCGTAGGTCAGTGCAGCCAGCATTTCACCGCCCTTGTCTGTGCTCTCCTCCTCGGCGTCGTCCGACTGCGAGGAAGCCGATTCGGGCGCATAGATGACACCGCCCGCAAATGCAACGGCGGCATTTTCATAATAACCGCCCGACTGCGAGAAATCGGGATTCACTTCGATGGGGCGCGCATTGGAAATGCCGATGATCGGCATCGAATCGAGCCCGCTGAGCCGGTTCACGATGCTCATACCAACGCTGTATTTGTTGGTTTCATACTCTGCAATGAAGGAAAGCCCGTCATCGCTGAGGCTGTTCGTGCCGTTATCCTTGATCAGCCCGCTTTTGTAGGATACTCCCCAGAAATCGTAGAGATATTCCTCCAGATTGGCGAGCGGCTGCTCGGTCTGATCGAGGAAGGTCATCATATGATGATCGGGGTCTGACAAAAAGCGGCGCAGGATATCGATCTCACTGACCGAGCCCGACGCATAGGCATCGCTGCCCGGATAGTCGGTTTCGGGACCGTAAATCACGATGATGCGTGCGGTCGGATCGGCAAAAAGGGTCTCGTATTCGGCTGCAAGGTCGATCTTGCGGGTCGAGAAGCCTGCATCGAAGAAGAGATCGCGCAGGGCTTGCGCCTCGCCGTAATCACCGCTTGCGGTATAGTCGCCGGGGGTGTAATCGCCCACCTTTTCACCATGTCCCGACACAAAATAGACGGTCGGATTGGCACCCGAAAGCGAGAGAATGGTCGAGGTGAACTGCTCGTCGCCCTTGAATGCGTAGACGAACTGTGTTTCCGAATCATAGGAGAAGAATTTTTCCCGCTTGATGATACGGAAGTTATGGTGCATGACAGGATCGCCCTTTTCGTCGAGCACCGGATTGCCTTCGGCATCCTTTTCCGACGTATAATTGTCGATGATGATATCCTGTGCGGTCAGTTCGGTGCTGAGCGTCGAACGGTATGCCTCGAGACGGCCCGCATCACGGCGGGGGTTCAGCGTCTCTACGTTGATAAAATCATAGCGGTCGGAATATTCGATTGCAAGATTGTAAATGTAGCGCATTCCCCACAGATCGTTGACCGGGACACTGTAGCCCATCTGTGTATAATAGGTGCTGGAATAACCGAGTGCGGGCGACTGAAGCTCATCCACGTCCGCCAAAAAATAGATGCTGATATTGTTTTCTTCGGGATCGAGCTCGTCGAGCAGCTTGATCGAATCGTCGCTGATCTCGTTGAATTTCTCGGAGCTCATGTCGATCTTCAGCAGAAAGCGGTTACTCAGCAGGGTAAATCCGATGTTCAGGAGCAGGACGACCACCAACACGCCTGCGGTGATCGCCGCAGCCGTCAGACGGTGCCTGAACTTGTGCTGATTTTTAGTTTCCATCTGTTATTTCTTCCTTTTTGTTCCTTCGAATCAGTTCCAGCGGCGCTTGTCATAGACCCGCACGGTCAGGAAGAGAAATACGAAGGAGATCGACACATAGTAGACGATCGCATTGAAATCAAAGATCCCGTAGGTGAAGTTGACAAAGCGTTCCATGATCGACACCCAGTTGAGCATCGAACGGATGATATAGCTGTCAATGTAGCTGTTGAGCGCCGAAGTCATGACGAAGGCAAGGATGATCGCCATCGTGCCGAGCGCCGCGATGAGCTGGTTCTCGGTGAGCGAGGAGATGAACACGCCGATCGCGATGCAAGCCGCACCTGCCAGCAGAATGGCAAGCGACGAGCCGAGCAGAATGGCGGGATTGGGCGAGCCGTACTGATAGAGCACGAGGAAGTTGAGACAGGAGATGAGATAGGTCAGTGCAAATACGGTATATGCGGCAAAGAACTTGGCGGCGACCATGCCCATCAGACTGACGGGCGAGGTGAGCAGCAGTTGTTCGGTGCGCATTCTCTTTTCATCGGCGAAGAGCTTCATGGTCAGCAGGGGGAGCACGATGATAAATGCGTACATCAGTGCGCTGAAATAGGAAGCGACCGAGCTGTTTGCCCCTGCCTGAAGCGTGAACATTGAAAATACCAATCCGCTGAAGCAGAGGAAAACCGCCACGAAAATATACCCGATGGGCGATACGAAATAGGAGCGAAGCTCTCTTTTATAAATAGCTAACATTTATGCGTCCTCCTTGCCGTTCTTGGCAGTCTCTCTGGTACGGCGGCGTTTTTTGCGCGAAGGTGCGGGCTCGTCGACCACCGAAATGAAGATGTCCTCGAGGCTTGCACCCATGCTCTCGATGCCGATGATGGCAAAGCCCTTCGATGCGGCGGCATTGAAAACGGGCTTGCGGATGTCGACGCCGGGCATGGCTTCGATGAGATAGGAGGTCGAATCGGCATCATGACCGCTCATGACCTCTGCATAGGTGACGCCGCTGATGCCCTTGAGCATCGATAGCACCTGGTTGGTCGGACCGCAGATCTTGACGTTCAGTCGGCGGCTGCCCTCGAATACTTTGCCGATGTCCTCGGTCTTTTCGTTTGCCACGAGCTTGCCCTTGTTGATGATGATGATGCGGTCGCAGACTGCCTGTACCTCGGGCAGAATGTGCGTAGACAGGATGACGGTATGGTTTTTACCGAGCATCTTGATGAGGTTTCTGATCTCGATGATCTGTTTGGGGTCGAGACCGACGGTCGGCTCGTCGAAAATGACGACCTTGGGGTTGCCGACGAGTGCCTGTGCGATGCCCACACGCTGACGGTAGCCCTTCGACAGGTTGCGGATGACGCGGTCATAGACGTCGGCAATGCGGACCGTCTCGGCGATCTCCTTGAGGTGCAGACTGCGGTTGAGGGTACAGCCCTTGAGGTCGTAGATGAAGTTTAAGTACTCGCGGACGGTCATTTCCATGTAAAGGGGCGGGTTCTCGGGCAGATAACCGATCTGACGCTTTGCCTCGATGGGATTTTCGAGAATATTGATGCCGTTGATCTCGGCGTTGCCCGACGTGCTCGACAGATAACCTGTGAGCATACTCATGGTCGTCGTCTTGCCTGCACCGTTCGGTCCGAGGAAGCCGACGATCTCGCCTTCCTCTACGGTAAAGCTGATGTCATCGACTGCATATTTGTCGCCGTACCGCTTCACCAGATGTTCAATTTTAATCATAGTTGATTTCCTTTCGAATTGTATTCAGCCGCTGATTCGGGCTTGTCCGTCTCCTCTCCGATCTGCCGAAGGACTTTTCTGCGGCAAACGGGACAGGAGATGGCACTCACATCTTTCAGTATAACACTGATTTGTAAACAAATTCTGAATTTTCCTGCATTCAATCGAAATTTTCAGTGAAATTTCACACAATATTCACCCAAGCGCGATCGCCGCCGCCATTGTCCCCCGATGACCGCGGGTATAGCGATGGGAGTGATAGCGATCGGGGTGGCAACAGGTGCAGTCGGGCGAGCAATCGATCGCCTCGGGAGCGATCCCGCATTCGAGCAGGAGCGCATAGTTCATGCTCGGCAGATCGGCGTAAAAGCGCCCCTCTCGGCAGTAGACGTGCGCATCGGCAAAGGACTGCCCTCTGAGCGCCGTCACTGCCTCGATGAAGTCGCGCTGTACCTCGAAGCAGCAATCGTGGATGCAAGCACCGATCGCCACACGGATATCTTCGAGCGATGCACCGCGCTTTACCATCTCCGCCAGAGCATTGGGTGCAATGCCGCCGACCGTTCCCCTCCAGCCAGCATGGACCGCACTGACCACACCCGAATTAGCATCCGCCATGAGGATGGGCACGCAGTCGGCTGTTTTGGCGATCAGCGTTACCCCCGATCGATCGGTCACAAAGCCGTCGCAGTCGTCGAAGACACGTCCTCGGTCGGCTTCGGTCACATAGCGCACACGGGTCGAGTGGATCTGCGACGCCGAAACACGGCTTTCGGGAGCAAGCCCGAGCGCCGAGAGGAAAATGGCGTAGTTCTGCGCCACGTTTGCCTCGCTGTCGCCCGTAGAGGTGGTAAAATTCATTGATGCGAGGTGATCGAGACTGCTCACGCCGCCCGCTCTGGTCGAAAAGCCGTGCGGGAGAGTGATGAGCCGGGAGGTGAAGTAGCCGGGGGTGTGATAGATCATGTGGGCTCCTTGGGGTAGCTGGAAATTTGTTTTCATTGCCCGACGAGCATTCGTCGGGCTCAGGTTGTCGACGATAGGACTTGGGGCTTTGCCCCAAACCCCACTTAAGGTGCTTTTTCTCGAAAAAGCACCTTAAGAATCCTTAAAAAGCTTTTTAAAAGGATGATTTTATGGATTTTCGCCCACCGTGCCGGACGGAGAATGCTTTGGTCTACAGTCTGTGCCCGACGAGTATTCGTCGGGCTAAATAAAGTTCTTGGAGGTGCAGGAATCTTCTTTCAAGAAGGTTCCTGCAGGGATGCAAGGGCAGAGCCCTTGCCGGGGTGTAGGGGCTCTGCCCTTGCATCCCTTTACTTTATAATGCCCGTTTTCTGCATACGGACATCCTTCCCTTCAAAGCGCATGAAGACAAACTCTCCGAAGAGGCGGGAGGTGATTCGGTCGTTGTAACGTCCGCGCAGCTCTTCGCCCGTGAGGTTGGTGCTGATGACCATCGGCTTTCTGCTCACCAGACGGGTATTGATGAGGTTGTACAGGCAGCCGACCGTAAAGCTGTTCGACAGCTCGGCGCCGAGATCGTCGATGATGAGCAAGTCGCAGGCAAAAAAGCGGGCGGTGTCGGGGTTCATGCCATTATATGACCGACCGAAGCGCTCTGCCTCGAAAGCGGCGAGCAGATTGGGGGCTGATTCGTAGACCACGTCATAGCCGCGACCGATCACCGTTCCCGCGATCGCAGTCGAGAGATGGGTCTTTCCGAGCCCCGTGCCTCCGCAGAGGAGCAGATTTTTCTGCGTATCCTCGGTAAAGCGCTCGGCAAAGTCGACCGCGATCTCCTTGATCATTCGCATCGTTTCGGCGATCCGTCGGTCGTACTGGTAGTATTCGAGCTTGAAGGTGTCAAAACGCTGTGTTTTGAAAAGCTCGCCGAGCCCCGCTCGCTTCATACCCTCGCGATTGAGCGCCTGCCTCATGCAAGCGCACATTTTGGTGCCCTTGTAGCCCGTGTCCTTGCATTCCTCGCAGTCGAAATGGGGGGTATCATAGCCTGCGGGGTATCCGTAGAACTGCATACAGGCATCGCGCTGTTGCTGGAGATCCTCATTGTCCAGACGAATGATGTCGAGCCGCTCGTTGAGGCCATCCTTCCCTTTGGCGATCTCTACCATGATCAGCGTGCCCGTTTTGGCAAGCTGGGCATCGATCTGAACGATCTCGGGACATTTCGCGTGCAATTCTTTTCGGCGGTCTGCCGAAAGCTTCAGTGCATTCTGCCGTTTTTCGGCATATTCACTCCGAACCTTCGCAAAGAGTTCATGACTGTATCCCATTCGGTTACCTCCGTTCTGATCTGAAGCGCGTCAGATCAATTCTTTTGCTCGATCATATTTTTATGGAGCTCAAGGGTTCTGTTCAGCGCCGCTTCGAAAAATTCGTCGGTGTCGAAGCTGCTGAACGTGCCGCCCTTCGCCTTGGCTTCCTTCTTTTGCTTGTAGGCTTCCATGGCGGCTGCGACCTCCTCGGGCGTCCGATAGCCCGCCTCCTGCCAGTTGGAGAGCACTTTGTTTATGTAGGGCATCGAGGGGCTGCCCGTGTTGTCGACCGTCACCTCATATGCGAGCGTGAGCAGCTCGGGCGAGATCTGCCACTTCGACCACTGCGTGAAGAACTTCATCTCCCTCTCGGTGAAGCTCCGCTTGCCTGCCCCTGACAGCTGTCGGAATTTGCCGCCCAGATCGGCGGCAGATGAGAGCAGCGACAGCCGCTCCTCGAGCGCTTCGGTGGTCACGATTCCCTCCTGCCAGAGCGACTTGGCGAGCTTATCGACGTAGGGAACGCTCTCTTTGCCGATCTTTTTGCAGTAATAGCAAAGCAGGACGACGTATTCAAAGTCGAGCCGATAATACTCGGTCAGCGCCAGCAGCTTATTGATCTCGGTGGGGCTGAAGAGCTTGCCGAGAATATTCTGACATTCGTCGAGCATCCCCGAAAGCTGGGTGTTTTCGGCAAAAATGCGCTCGATCTCCTCGGCATTGTAGTAGGGTATCTCATCCGACTGCACCACCGTGACCTTTCTGCCGTCCTTCCCCGTTCGGGTGTTCACCTGAACGGTCTTGGAAGGCTCGGTCAGCGCAGACTGAGGCGCTTCCTTGTCGCTTTGGGACACTTGGTCGGTCGATTCAATCTGCAAAATGCCTGCCCCTCGCCAGAAGCCGATGGCACTGTGGAGCGCCACCTCATCAATCGAGAGTTCTGCCGCGAGTGCCGACGGGTCGAACTCGCCCGCACTTGCCGCGATCTTCAGAAGCACCTTCAGCTCGACCCCGCCTGCTTCACTCAGCTTTTCAAGTGCCCGCGCGGGAATGGACAGTACACTGCTGCCATATTGGATGCTGACCTTCATGGTGTCTCCTCCGTCGAGCTGTTGCCCGCTTCGATTGCCGCCGCTTTTGCCGCATCTGCCGCCAGCTCTGCCGAATGGATCTCATAGCAAAGGGTCATGAGTAGGTCGCCAAGATGCACGTTCTGCACGGGGATCTCCTCCCCGAGCTCGAGCTCCTCGCCCGTGAAGTTCCAGATACCCTTGATCGAAAGCCCGCGCAGGTTGGTGGCAACCGCCGCCGCCGCACTTTTGGGCACCGCCAGCACTGCAATGTCCACGCGGTTTTCTCTGCAGTAGGCAGACAGATATGCGCTGTCCATGATCTCGAAATTGCCCACTTTTTTCCCGATCAGGTTGGGATTGTGGTCAAAGATCGCCTTCAGAAAGACGCCCCTGCTCGAAAAAGTGCTTCCCTGCGCCAGTGCATGACCGAGGTTGCCCGCGCCGATGATGACCGCGCTGTACGCTTCCTCCGCACCGAGGATCTCACCGATCTTGCCGCACAGGTACTTGACGTTGTAGCCGTAGCCCTGCTGTCCGAAGCCGCCGAAGCAGTTGAGGTCCTGCCTGATCTGCGATGCCGTAACGTTCATGAGCATCGCCAGCTCTCCCGAGCTGATGCGCAGGATGTTCTGAGCCAGCAGCTCCTTTAAGTAGCGATAGTATCGCGGCAGTCGGTTGATGACCGCCTTAGATACCGTGGTGTTTTTGTGTTGCATATTTATCTCCATGGGGCTCCGCCCCATACCCCGCCAAGAAACCTTTTGAAAGAAGGGTATCACTTGAGCTAAGCTCAAGTGAGGATCTCCCAAAACTTTTTGGGAAGGGATTTTTATATAAGGGCTGTGCGTGGGGTAATATTTTCGGAATAATAATAACGTAAAAAGTTTGATCTGCCCGACGAGTATTCGTCGGGCTTCATAAAGTTCTTGGAGGTGCAGGAACCTTCTTTCAAGAAGGTTCATGCCGGGATCTAAGGGCAGAGCCCTTGGTGGGGCAGTGCCCCACATAGCCTCACAGCGTCTTGAGCGTATCCATTACGTAAGCGGCGAAGTCGTTGCAGGTCGCACCCGTGTCTCTGCCGGTGATGGTGAGCTTCTTTTCCTCGAACATACAGATGTCGAGTGCTCTTGCGAGCTTATCCGATTCGGTCTGGTAGCCGATGTGCGAGAGCAGGAGCACTGCCGCACGGAGCATCGAGCAGGGATCGGCATACTGTGCGCGCCCTTCCTTAACCATACGGGGTGCAGAGCCGTGGATCGCCTCGAACATGGCGTACTTCTTACCGATGTTGGCAGATCCCGCAGTGCCTACGCCGCCCTGGAATTCAGCAGCCTCGTCGGTGATGATATCGCCGTAGAGGTTGGGCAGGATGAAGACCTGGAAGTCGGTGCGGCGCTTCTCGTCGACCAGCTTGGCGGTCATGATGTCGATGAACCATTCATCGGTCATGATTTCGGGATATTCCTTTGCCATTTCCTCGCAGATGCGCAGGAATTTGCCGTCGGTGGTCTTGATGACGTTCGCCTTGGTGACGATCGAGACACGCTTCTTGCCGTTGGCGCGTGCGTACTCAAATGCGAGACGGGCGATGCGCTCAGTACCCTCGGTGGTGGTCACGACGAAGTCGATGCCGAGGTCGTCGGTAACGTGAATGCCCTTCGAGCCGACGGCATAGCCGCCCTCGGTGTTTTCACGGAAGAAGGTCCAGTCAATTCCCTTTTCGGGGACCGATACGGGACGGACGTTGGCGTAGAGATCGAGCTCTTTACGCATGGCAACGTTCGCCGATTCGATGTTGGGCCAGGGATCGCCCGCACGGGGAGTGGTGGTCGGACCCTTGAGGATGACGTCGCAAGCCTTGAGCTCTGCGAGCACGTCGTCGGGAATCGCTTTGCCGACTGCGGCACGGTTTTCGATGGTCAAACCGTCGATCTGTTTGAAAACCACTCTGCCGCTCTCGACTTCGCCTGCAAGCAGGTCGCGCAGAACGGTCTCGGCTGCCGCAGTGATGGTCGGACCGATGCCGTCGCCGCCGCATACGCCGATGGTGATCTTATCGAGTTTGGTGAAGTCAACAGCTTCCTTGGCTGCATTGATGCGGTCCACTCTCGCGAGCTGATCTTCGAGCAATGCTCTGAATTTTTCGGTTGCTGCATTGATTTCGGTTTGGTATTTCATAGTCTTCGCTCCTTTTGTGCATTTTTCAGCACGAAATTAATAGTTATATTGATCGATCGAAGTGCGGAGTAATCCACATTGTCCACAGAGTTTTCCACAGGTTTCGGGTCGAAATCAATCAAAAATAGTCGATTTTCCTCGATTGTACTATTCATAGCAGAGGAAAATCAAGGAAAATCGCGGCTGATGAGCCGATCGGGTTTATCCACAGGGTTATCTTCGCGCGTACCGATTTCTAAAGATTTTCTACGATGCGCAGCGCCGTTTTGCCCGTCATTTTCACTAATTTTACAGAATATTTTTCACTTTACCAAGCGGTCAAAAGACCGACTTGCCTGTCGTCCCTTTCGCATTGAGCGAGGAATCGGCATAGTGTCCCGCCATGGCTTCAAAATAGCCCTGCGCAGCGATCATCGCACCGTTGTCCCCGCACAGAGAGAGCGGAACGGGGCAGAAACGGATGTCATGCCGCTTGCAAAATGCCTCTACAGCCGCCCGCAGGTGCGAGTTGGCGGCTACACCGCCCGCCATGACCAGCGTCGTGTAGCGGTAGCGCTCATATGCGCCCTCGAGGTTCTTGACGATCGAGGTAGTGACCGATTTGGTGAAGGAGGCGGCGATGTCCTCTTTGGGAAGTGCCTCGCCCTTTTGTCTGAGCCCGTTAACGTAGTTGAGCACGGCGGTTTTCAGACCGCTGAAGCTGAAATCGAGGCTGTCGGCGATGGCGGCAGAGGGGAAATGAATGGCATCGGGGTTACCGAGCGATGCCAGCTTGTCCATCTGCGCGCCCCCGGGGTAAGGCAGACCGAGCACGCGTGCCACCTTGTCGAAGGCTTCGCCTGCGGCATCGTCACGGGTGCGGCTGACGGGGGTGAAATCGGTCGGCGACTTGACCTCAGTCAGCGAGGTGTGACCGCCTGACACGACCAGTGCAAAGAAGGGCGCGTTCAGATCGGGATAGGCAAGGTATGCCGCCGCCGTGTGCCCCTTGACGTGGTTGACCGAAATGAGCGGCTTACGGTAAGCCGATGCCAGTCCCTTGGCGAAGTTGACGCCCACGAGCAGTGCGCCGATCAACCCGGGATTGGCGGTGACTGCCACCGCATCGATCTCGTCCATCGTGATACCCGCATTTTCAAGTGCCCGATAACTCAGCGATGAGATCGCTTCGGTATGCGCACGGCTGGCGATCTCGGGCACGACGCCGCCGTATAATGCGTGTGTGGCAATCTGCGTGGCGATCTCGTTCGATCGGATGATGCGAGCCCCCTCGCTCATCTCGACCACCGCCACCGACGTCTCATCACACGATGATTCAAACGCTAAAATCAGCATAGTTTATCTCCTATTTGGGGCGCTGCCCCAACCCCCGGCAAAGGCTCTGCCCTTGCATCCCGGTCGCTTTCTTGAAAGAAATCGACGCAAAGAACTTCTTTTAAGCAGGGCGAGTGCTCGCCCTACACGAGTGGCATTTTGCCAATACACCGTAGGGGCGATTCACGAATCGCCCGTCGAAGGATATTGACCAAATGAAAGTGCGTGCAAATTCTATGTATTCGGGCGATTCATGAATCGCCCCTACTACCTTGTTTCGTCTAAAAGTTGACAAATTGATATATACTTCGTAGGGCGGGGGCTTGCTCCTCCCGCCCTACACCGATGATTTTCCAAATCACTTGGTAGGGACGACATTGCCTGCTACGCCCGCATTCTGTCCGCTTTTACCCCCTATGGATGCGATTCTTCTCCCAAATGGCGTGCAACACGGGGAAACAGACCAGCGAAAAGAGCGCGTATGCCGCTCCGCCGATCCCCCACGCCGCAAAGGGATTGCCGCAGAGCTCAATCAGCGCATACTGCGGATAGAACAGGGTGGGCAGGATGGGCAGATCGGGGAAGAATGCCATCACCACCGTCAAAGGCAGTGCGAAGAGCAGGTACGCCGCCACACCCGTCAGCCAGCCGCCCTTCAAAAAGGAGGTAAAATCCTCCCCGAAGCGGTAGGTTCGCCCGAGTGTATCGGCAAGATAGCGATTTTTCATGCCGTTGCTCTTGTAAAGAAGCAGTGCGAGCACCACAAAAAAGAGCAGCGCAAAAACGACCCACAAAACCGTGTCAATGCGCGCTTCTTTGTCCGCATCTCCACGCGCGAGCTCTGTGAGCAGCGGGTGCAGCAGAAGATTGACGATCAATGCCGCGAACATCGAGATCAGATCCGATGCTACGAAAAAGAGCAGATGCTCGGGGACATTCCTGAGCATTTTTTTGGTTACATCCATATCCGTTTCCTCTCACGCAAGGTTTGCGCACTCATTCATCGAAAAGTGCCATGAGCAGCGCATCCTCGACGGGATTTTGATAATATCGCCGCCGTCTGCCGGTCTCGACAAAGCCCAGCCGACGGTAGAGCGTCTGTGCGGGGAGATTGCTCGCCCGAACCTCCAAAAAGAAGCTGTCGCAGCCCTCTCGACGAAGACTGCTGAGACCTTCCTCCATCATCGCCTTCCCGATTCCGCATCCTCGGTAATCGGGTGCAACGGCGATGTTGGCGATCTCGGCTTCGGGCGGAACGGCAAGTGCGATCAAATAGCCGACCGGCTTCTGCTTGCCGTTTTCCTCGATGCAGGCGACAAGTGTGCGTGCCGCAGTAAGCGCCGTCATCTGACGAAAGCTGTCGGCAGACCATGGGTCGGTGAAGCAGACCGCTTCGATCGCCGCCATTGCGTTGGCATCCTCGACCGTTCCCTTTCGAAGGATCAGCTTCATGATGCCGCAGACTCGTCTTCGAGCTGTGCATAGAAGGGCGCGAAGACTTCCGCATCGGTTCTGTGAAACCTCTGCGTGACCTGTTCATAGAGGTAAAAATTGCCCTCTTCGTCGACGTATAGCCAGAGATTCAGATAGATCCATTGGTATTTTTCAGAGCTGATCTTCAGATTGCCGATCCTCGTGCAAGCAGAAAAGTATTCATCACAATCGGTGTCCGTTTCGGTGAAGAAAGCGCCAAGCAGCTTAGTCGCAGTATTGCCCTCGATCTTGGTGGTCGAGAAAAGGCTGGTGCCGTTAGGTTCACAGAGGTAGATGCTGTCCCCCTCAAATTCATGCGGCTCGGGCAGATCGACCTTTTCGGGGTTGTAATAGAGCAGTGCGCCGACGTCCATTGCGGTGGACAGCCAAAGCTCGCCGCTGACCAGATGTACTTGATCGTTCTCATCGCGATAGCCCACCCGATAGAGGTCGAAGAGATCGCTGGTCGCATAGGTGTAATCACTCGAGGTCATCAGCTTGGACTGATAGTAAAAGGGTGCCTGCACATAGGTGATGTCGTTCTTTTTGTCGTAATACTGACCGTTTTCGTAGGTGAATTTGAGTACCTCACGTTCGGATTCAGCCGAGCAGTGGGTGATGATAGCGGCTGTTCCGAGAATGAGCAGAAGTGCCGCCGCAATGATGAGGTAGGGCTTGAAATTCCATTTTTCTTTTTTGCGGCGAACGGCTTTGTTTGCTTGTTTCATAACGTATCCTTTGATTTGTAAGTAAAAGTGCTTTGCCGCCCGACGGGGATTCGTCGGACTAAAAAAAGCTTTGGGAGTTCCAAGGGCAGAGCCCTTGCCGAATGGAGACTCCTCAGTCACGACCTCCTCGTGACAGCTCCCTCAGGGAGGGAGCCTTTGGGTGTGACCCCATCTTCATTCGGTGCAGGGCAAGCATTTGCCCTGCTTTAATAAAGTTCTTGGAAGTTCCGAAACCTTCTTGAAAGAAGGTTTCGGGCGGGGTTTGGGGCAGAGCCCCAAACCTCAATACCCGAATTTGCCCGAGAGGCTGTCGTCCTCTCTGACCCATTCGCGGACGCTGACGGTGGTAAAGGTATCGGGGGTATTGCGGATGACCACCTTATCGATGCCTGCGTTGATGATCATACGCTTGCACATCATGCAGGAGCAGACGTCGGTAAGCAGTTCGCCCGTCTTGGCATCCTCGCCGACCATATAGAGGGTAGAGCCGAGCATCTGCTCACGGGAAGCATTGATGATCGCGTTCTGTTCGGCGTGAATGGCGCGGCACATCTCATAGCGCTCGCCACGGGGAATATTGAGCCGATCGCGGGGGCAATCGCCCAATTCGATGCAGTTGGCGCGTCCGCGGGGAGCGCCGTTATAGCCGGTCGAGACGATGGCGTCGTTTTTGACGATGATCGCGCCGTAACGCTTGCGCAGACAGGTCGAGCGTCTGAGCACCGTCTCGGCAATATCCAAATAATAATTGGGTTTGCTCACTCTATCCATATAGACCTCCGTTTTCCGCAAAATGCCCCGCATCTTGCCTGCGGGGGCAATACCCCCATTTTTTCATATAAATTATAACGCATACAGACGATTAAATCAAGGGGTTTTGAATAAGTTTTATATTTTTGTTACATTTTTGACAATGGAGCCCTGACGAAAGCAAACAAGCGCAAGAAAAGTGCGAACTTTTCGGTCTGCCGATGATGCAAATTTGATGCAATTATGATATACTATAGCTACATTACCACAAGGGAGGATACCCAATGATCGATATTCTGATCGTCTAGGATAAAAAGCCGATCTCCGAGCTGCTGCGGCTCAGTCTGAGCAAAGCGGAGTATCGATGCACCTGCAGTAGCGGCGGTACTGATGCCGCCGACATCATCGAAAAGAAGGTTTTTGACCTGATCCTGCTCGACATCATGCTCCCCGGCATCGACGGCTTCGAGCTGATGGAATACATCCGTTTTACGGGCACGCCCGTCATTTTCATCACGGCGAAAAACGCGGTCGCCGACCGCGTGAAGGGACTCCGCATGGGTGCGGAGGATTACATCGTCAAGCCCTTCGAGATCCTCGAACTGCTCGCGAGAGTGGAGGGTGTGCTTCGCCGTCACGGTAAGCTCGAAACGGTCATCTCGATCGGCGGGCTCGAGATCAACACGATGTCGATGACGGTCACACGGACAGGCGAGGAGATCGCGCTCACCAAAAAGGAATACGAAATTCTCCTTATGTTCGCCCGAAATCCCGGCATCGTCCTCTACAAAAGCGTCCTCTACGAACGCGTCTGGGGCAATGAGTATTCCTACAGCACGCGCACGGTCGAGCTCCACGTTCAGCGCATGAAGAAAAAGGTCGGATGGAACGACCGCATTAAACCGGTCTACGCCATCGGCTACCGCTTGGAGGTGTAGGGGTGAGTGGGGCGATCTTCCCCGCGCACTACGGGAATATGCGCGTTTTTGAGAATATCGTCCTCTTTGGTTTACGCTAATTCCCATTCCACATGAAAGGAGCCTATCCATGACTTTCCGCTTTCGGCTGATCATCACGATCGCACTGCTCATTGCGCTCACCTTCGCCATCGGAGGGACGGTGCTCATTTCCGCCTCCTTCAGCGCCGCCCGCAAGGAGGAGATCACCTCTGCGCTCGATTCGTTTGAATCGGCGCAGAATACGCTCGTCCTGCTGAACTCGATCAGCGAGACGACCGATGTACACGGGTTCTCCGCCCCCCTCTCGCAAATGGAGGCGCAGGGCATGACCGACTGGCAGGCAGTCACACTGAGGCGAGGAGAGGAACTGCTCTACCAAAGCAGAGCGAACTACTCGACGCATATACACTCCCCCTTCCCGAGCCGAACAAATGAGCCTACACCGAGGTATCCGACCGATACGGAAAGGGGCTTATCGTGCTCAGGCGCCTGTCGGTCGGGGAGGAGGCGCTCGCGCTCGAATCGAGGTTCGACGTTTCGTCTGTGTATGCCGCAAGAGATCGCCAGCAGCAGCTCTTTGGGATGATCTACGCAGCCGTGGTGGCGATCGGTGCGCTGACTGCCACTACCCTTTCCTTTGCTATGACGGGCAAGCTGAGAAGACTGACCGTCACCGTGCGCCGTCTCGCAGGGGGCGATCTGTCAACGCGCTCGAAGATGCGCTCGCACGACGAATTCGGACAGCTTTCGCGCGACTTCGACGCGATGGCAGACAAGCTGCAGGAAAACATCACCCGCCTCGAATCGGATATGCAGCGGCAGGAGGCCTTCATGGGCGCCTTCGCACATGAACTGAAAACGCCGATGACCTCAATCATCGGCTATGCCGACCTACTCAGACAGGACGGGATCGACGACAGTTCCAGACTGGTCGCGGCAGACTACATTTTCTCCGAGGGACAACGGCTCGAAAAGCTCTCCTTCAAGCTGCTCGACCTGCTCCTGCTCAAAAAAGACGTCCCCGCGATGAAGGCAGTCAATCTCAATGCTTTTTTGCAGGAGGTGCACAAAGCACTCTCGCCCGTGCTCGCCGAGCGCTCGATCGGTCTGATCTGCAAGGGTGAACGGGCAAAGGTCGTCCTCGAGCCCGATCTGGTCAAGTCGATGCTCTACAATCTGGTCGACAACGCATCCAAGGCGATCGAAGGCGGAGGCATGATCGCCATTAGGGGCAGCCGCATCGTGGGCAGCCGCACTGCGGAAGGCGTCTGCTTTCAGGTAGCCGACAACGGTCGTGGCATGGCGCGTGAAGAGCTGTCCAAGATCACCGAAGCCTTCTACCGAGTGGACAAAGCACGCTCAAGAAGCCAAGGCGGTGCAGGGCTCGGACTGGCGCTCTGCAAGGAGATTGCTTCGCTCCATCAAGGCTCGATCAGCTTTGACAGCGAAGAAGCAGCGGTACGGTTGTGACCGTGAACCTCTTCGGAAAGGAGAATCAAAATGCGGATTCTAAAGTATAGCATAGCGCTCCTGCTGACGGTTGTCTTCCTTGTCGCAGGTGCACTGCTCCCAACGGCTGTCGTATCGGCGCTCGACAGGTCAGCGCTCGGGCAGGTCGGGCACGCTGACATCGCCTCGGTCGAGCTGACGCTTGCCGAGCAGCGTGAGCCGATGTCGATCGATGAAAAGCTGGCGCTGATGCAGATCGCGATGAAGGTCGACATCGGATTTGACGTCATCGAAAACAAGGCAAAGATGACCGAGGAGGAGGTTCTCCAAGCGACCGACATTGCGCTCGCGCCCTATTATGACGCTGGGCTGTTGGCGGACAAGGATCGGGAATTGAGTCAGTGCCAACCGTTTCTCTATTACGACCGCAACGACCTCGAGACGAACGCCATCCTGTGGGAGGTCACGCTCACGGAGAACGGTGCATACGAAAGACTCGCCGTGGTCATCGACGACGACACAGGCACGCTTCTGCACATCAGTTGTTACGCCGAGGAGACGGTGTTTGAAGAAAAGGAGCGCCCGAAAGCCGCCGAACTTTTCGCCGAGATCTATTTCGATGGCGTGGGCTGGACCGAGGTCGCCGACTATTGGGAGGAGCACGGATTGGTCGAGCAATTCGAAGTGAGTGAGAGCGGGTCCTACTGCATCCGATACACCTTCGGCGACGTTCTCTACGGCGAGCTCGCCTTCGAGTTCTATGCCAACCGGGCGGCTTCCATCTGTATTTTCCTGATTCTTATTTTTCGTCCTGATGCGCTTTTGATGCACAATTGAATAAAGAAAGATGCACCCGTCTGCTATCATGGGGTTACTATGGTAGCAGATGGGTGCTTTTTGCGTTGGGGAGGAACGTGAGAGTTTTTCTCTCCTCTTGTAGGGAAATTCACACCAACTCCCGTAGGGACGACATTGCCTGCGGCAAGTCGTCCCTACGAAGGTTTGTGCGAACAACCACACGGCGGACGGATATGGAATCCGCCCCTACGGGGAATTGGAATCGCACGGCGGGTGGTCACCCCTCCTCCCCGAGCAGCCAAGGCTCTCAAACTCAGCTATTTCAAATACTTGTATTCAAAGGAGATCAATATGTGCGGATTTGTTGGATTTATGGATGAAACGAACGCCTTCAATGAGGCGCTTCCGATGCTCGGACGCATGACGGGTGCGATCGCGCACAGAGGTCCCGATGATGCGGGCTACTACAACGAAGCGCCGCTTGCGCTCGGACACCGCAGACTTAGTATCATCGACATTGACGACGGATAACAGCCGATGGTGAGCGAGGAAGGCACGCTCGTACTCGTCTTCAACGGCGAGATCTACAACTACCCTGCCCTGCGCGATGAACTGAGCCGTAAGGGCTACGCCTTTCGCACCAACTGCGACACAGAGGTGCTGCTCCACGTCTATGCCGAGTACGGTGATGCACTCCCAACCAAGCTGCGGGGAATGTTTGCATTCGCGATCTGGGACAAGTCGAGAAAGCGGCTCTTTGCCGCGCGCGACCTCTTCGGCATCAAGCCATTTTACTATGCGCAGATGGGCAGTACCTTCCTCTTCGGCTCGGAGATCAAGGGCTTTTTTGCGCATCCCGCCTTTGAAAAGCGCTTCAACCGAAGGCTCCTGCCCGCTTACCTCTCCTTCCAATACACGGCGCCCTGCGAGGAGACCTTCTTCGAGGGCGTCTATAAGCTCCCGCCTGCGCACACGCTGATCTGCGAGGGCGGCAGGCTAACGGTCTCCGCCTACGATGCGCTTGAATTTAACCCCGAACCGTCCAGTGCGACCTCGCCCGACGAGTGGGCAGACCGCATCGACGCAGTGCTCGCTGCTTCGGTCGAGGCACACAAGCAAAGCGACGTCGAGGTCTGCAGCTTCCTCTCGAGCGGCGTCGATTCGAGTTATATCGCCGCGCTGGCAGGGGTGAACAAAACTTTCACCGTCGGCTTTGACATCATCGGCGGTGGCTACAGCGAGATCGACTACGCAAAGGCGCTCTCCGATCTGATCGGCGCTGAGAATCACAGTCGGATCATCCGCCCGACGACTATTGGAAGGCGATCGGCAAGGTGCAGGCGCAGATGGACGAGCCGCTCGCCGATCCATCGGCGATCGCGCTCTATTTTCTCTGTAAGCTGGCATCCGAGCACTGCAAGGTCGTGCTTTCGGGTGAGGGTGCGGACGAGCTTTTCGGTGGGTACAACATCTACCGCGAACCGCTCACCTGTCGGGCATATGAGCTCATCCCCTTCCCTCTGCGGCATCTGATCGCGATATTGGCAAAAAAAATGCCCGCGCATCGCGGACTGAATTTTCTCATTCGCAAGGGCGAGCGGCTCGAGGAGCGCTACATCGGCAATGCCTGCATTTTTTCGCCGAGGGAGACGCGCTCTCTCCTGAAGGACTGCCCCGATGCGCCTTCGCCGACCGATTTCACCCGCCCGATCTACGGCAAGATACGCGCAAAAGACCACTCCACCCGTATGCAGACGCTCGACCTGCACTGTTGGCTGGTGGGAGACATCCTGCAAAAGGCGGACAAGATGAACATGGCGCACTCGCTCGAGCTGCGCGTGCCCTTCCTCGATAGGGAGGTTTGGGCGATCGCACGCACGCTCCCTGTGCACGAGCGCACGACGTGCAATCAGACGAAGGTCGCGCTTCGCCGCGCTGCACGCCGACATCTGCCCGAACGGTGGGCGTCAAAGAAGAAACTCGGCTTCCCCGTGCCGATTCGTATCTGGCTGAGGGAGGACGGATTTTACGCGCGCGTACGGGAGATGTTTGAGTCACCCGCGGCAGATGCGTTTTTCGACCGCGATGCCCTTGTAAAACTGCTCGACGAGCACAAACGGGGGAGATGCGACAACAGCAGAAAGATCTACACCGTCTATGCCTTTTTGGTATGGTATGGGGAGATGTTTGAGGGGCTCGTTGATATTGCCGAAACAACCAAAGCCTCCCTCACCCTCTTCGCGGAGCTCCCTCAGTCGCCTGCGGCGACAGCTCCCTCTTTGAGGGAGCCTAAACAATGAAGAAACCGCTCGCCGAAGGCGAGCGGTTTCTTCCGAACCTATTCCCTATTCCCTATTCCTTCTTTTCAACTCCCTCGAGCCGAAAAGAGGGCGTATAGCTCGACTGTGCGCTGTTCCTCTCCTGTAGATACCCCTCAAAGCCCGCGTCGGCGAGCGAATCTGCGACCGAGCGGTATTCGAAGGCAGTGAGACGGCGGCTGAGACTGCCGTCGAGCGCGGTGTCAGAGGGCGGCGTGTACTGCGCCATCAGCGAGACCATCAGCTCGTCACGCCCAAAGCGATCGGCGAGCCGTTTGAGAACGGCTATGCTGTTCTTGCGGTAGCCGGGAAGCACGAGGTGCCGCACGAGCACGCCGCGCACGAGCGTTCCCTCACCGTTGAAGATAGGCTTCCCCACCTGCTTCACCATCTCGGCGATCGCACGCTCGGCGACCTCTGGGTAGTCTTCCGCCGCAGAGAGATTTTTCGCGAGTGCACCGTCGGCGTATTTGAAATCGGGGAGGTAAACGTCCGCCACACCGTCAAGCAGTTCGAGTTGGCGCGCCGAAAGGTAGCCGCCGCAGTTGACGACGATCGGCAGTGCGAGCGCCGACTTGATCTCGCCTAAGATCGGCGCAATGCGCTCAATATAGGCATCGGGCGTGACGAGATTGATATTGTGCACGCCCTTCCCCTTTAGCTCGAAGCAGATCTCGCGGAAGCGCTCGTCCGAAATGTCCGCGCCGTAGCGTCCGTGGCTGATCGGCGCATTCTGACAGTAGGTGCATTTCAGCGTACAGCCCGAGAAAAAGATGGCGCCCGAGCCCTTTTGCCCCGAAATGCAGGGTTCTTCCCACATATGCGGCATTGCGCGGGCAATGCGGATGGCATCGCCCGCACCGCAGAAGCCGAGGTGAAGCGTTCGGTCTGCCCCGCATTTTCGCGGACAAAGGGTACAGGAACGGCTCATTTGATCCGCTCCCCGAGCCCTCGTTTACTCTGATGGATATACTCGGTCTGCAGGGTCGAATAGCCCGCTTCCCTACCCGAGAACATACTGTAATAGCCCGCGAGCATATAGAGCATCGCCGTCATGATGGTAAAGTAGATCAGCCCCTCCCCGCCGAAGAGCTCGATGCCGAGCACGAGCGCCGCGAGCGGACAGTTGGTCATGCCCGAGAAGAGGGCGACCAGTCCGAGCGCCGCCCCGAAGGAGGGAGGCAGACCGATCAGCGAAGCGAGCAGACAGCCTGTCGTTGCACCGACGAAGAAGCCGGGCACAATCTTGCCGCCCTTGTAGCCGCAGCCGAGCGTGACGCCCGTGAAAAGGATTTTTAACAGGAAATCGTACCATTCTGCCTCTCCGCTCACTGCTGCGATGACCGCACCCATGCCCGCGCCGTTGTAGGCTCTGCCGCCGAGCGTGAACTCGACCGCATAGGTGAGGGCGATGAGGATAACACCTCCGATGACCACGCGGATATAGGGATTGGGCAGCTTTTTCGAAGCAAGATGCGCAATTTCGTGGGTAACGACCAAAAAAAGCACGCAGATGACCGCAAATGCTACGCCGAGCAGGAGCGATTTCAGCAAAACTTCAACCGACAGCTCGGGGACGATCACTGCGGCAAGCTTCTGTGCCGTCGGCACGACCCCACAATGGATCGCGATGAGGTACGCGATCATCGAGGAGAGCAGACAGGGGAAGAACGCCATATAGTAGACCGTGCCGACGCTGATCATCTCGATGGCGAAGACCGACGCCGTGATCGGCGTGCCGAAGACAGCCGAAAAGAGCGCCGCCATGCCGCACATGGCGAGGATATTGGTGTTTTTCTCGCGGAGCTTCAGCGTTCTGCCGATAAAGGTGCCGACCGCACCGCCCATTTGCAGTGCCGCACCCTCTCTGCCCGACGAGCCGCCGCAGAGCTGAGTGAGCGTTGTGCCGATAAAGACGAGGGGCGCTACGAGATAGGGCACGGCGATGCCGTCGCGCACCGAGTGCACGATCATGTCGTGTCCGTTGTCCTTTTTGACCTTGCCGATCTTGTAGAGCCAAACGATCGCGACGCCTGCGACGGGGAGCAACCAGATCAGCCAGCTATGCTCGCCAAACAGCTCGGAGGCAAGCTCGAGCGTCAGGTCAAAGGCAGTTCCCGCCAGTCCACAGACGACCCCCACCAGGATGGCAAAAAGCAGCCATCCGATGAGGGTAGTCGCATACCGTTTACGCAGTCGCCACCCTTTGGGAAGCCCCTTCGAAAACAGTTTTTTCATATATTCAGATGCAGTTTACGCAGACCGATACAGCCGCAGAGCAAACGAATACGTCGTACATATGGTCCTCGGTCTGTTTGCCGAGCTGGGTCTGCATGATGTTGGCGCTGTTGCGCAGCTTCCATGCGCTGTCGGCATTGGCACGCAGCCATTCCATGTACTCAGGGTGGTCGTACTTGGTGGCGTACAGTCTGAGCCAGCGTGCGAGGATGCCCTTGAAGCCAGGCAGATCGTTGCCGCCCTCCTCATTGTTCATGATGCCGCCGTGGTACATCTCGTTCATGGTAAAGGAAGCAACCTTGTCTGCCCATTCGAGGTACTTCGGATCGCCGGTCTTCTCGTGGAGCAGGCAGCAAGCGCCGATGAAGGTACCCTGGTTATAGGTGGACGACCAGTCGCTGATGCTTCCGTTGAGGCGGATACAGTCGAAGACCTTACCGGTCTCGAGGACTGCGAGGTGCTCTGCCGTCCAGTCCATGATCTTGATTGCCTTTTCATAGTAGCTGTCGTCGCCGAGTGCTTCTGCCATCTTGCAAGCCGCGATCGCACCGGGGCAGTTGACGCAGGTGTTCTTGCACTCGTTTTCAACGCGCCAGAAGAGGCCGCCGCCGAAATACTCGGTATCCCATGCACGATCCCAGGTCAGGTCAAAGTTTGCCTTTGCAAGCTCGGCGTACTTCTTCTCCCCCGTGAGCAGGGTCGCACGCGAGAGTGCGATGACCAGCCACATGATGTCGTCGTTGAAGGGGTTGTACTCCCAGGTCTCCTTGTATTCGCGGAGAACGAACCGGTACATTTCCTCGATCTGGGTCTTGTAGATCTCCTCGCCGGTGATCTCCAGTGCGTCGTCGATGATCTCAAAAATTTCGGCGTAATCCCAGAAATCCGCACGTCTGTAAGCGCCGTTATCGTAGTAAACAGCCTTATGAGCGGCGACTGCCTGCATTGCACGTTCTTTGCGTTCGGTCTGATTCATATTGTGATACCTCACTTTATCGGTTTATTATAGTGGCTTCATTGTATCACATATTCATTCAAATTGCAAGTATTTTGACCAAAAAGGCAAAAAAAATTGCCTCCCCTATTGGAGAAGCTGTATAATCAGCGAACATTTGCTGTTTTGGGGTGAACGATGGGATTCGAACCCACGACCTCCAGGGCCACAACCTGGCGCTCTAACCAACTGAGCTACGC
>CAYRQA010000002.1:0-36397 GCA_964426285.1 uncultured Lachnospiraceae bacterium
CAGTTGCCGATTTCGTAATTTTTCTTAAATTACTGTCTTATCGGCACACAGGAAAGTCGGTGCTTTTTTAGTTAAATCCGCCGTCTGCGGAAGAAATTCTGTTCTGTCCGGATAGACAGGATAGGCAAAAGCCTATCCTGTCATTTACATTAGTGTTTCTTAGGGCAGAACGATCTCAAACTTGTCGAGGTTAGGCGCATAACCGTCGTCTACGCCACCGAATACGATGGTATTCGTGCCGCTTGTTACATCAACCTCAATTGAGACAGGTGCTCCGACAAGTGTCCAATCACCCGTTGCAGGGCAGTCGTAGGTGTAGGTTCTGCCGTTTACCGTGATGCTGACCGAACGTGCTGACCAAGTTGCATAGTACAGGCGAATGGTTACCTTTCCGCTCGCCGCGCTTTCTACGTTAAAGCTCGTGGTTCCGTTGGCTGCTCCGCCAACATTGCCGACGTGCTGTCCGTTCGATGCGCCCGCATTGCTAACCAACTGAACGCCGTTGAGCGTGCCGTTTTCCATTTCATATGAAAATTCAGTAAACTTAATGGTGAATGCGTCGAGGTTGGGGGCGTCGCCGCCGTCCACACCGCCGAATACGATGGTGTTATTACCGCTCACTACGTCAACTTCGACCGTCATCGAGCCGACTGTCGTCCAGTCCCCCGTTCCGACGCAGTTCACGTTGTAAACGTTGCCGTTTACGGTCACGCTGAGCTGACGGGCATTGTATGTTGCGTAGTATACGCGGATGGTCGCCTTTCCGCTTGCAGGACTTGCTACGTTGAAGCTGACCGTTCCGTTGGTCGCGCCGCCGAGATTGCCGACGTGCTGTCCGTTCGATGCGCCTGCATTACCCACAAGCGCTCCGCCGTTGATCGCACCGTTCTCCATTTCGTATGCGCCTGCAACCGAGCTGACCGCATTGGGATTGAAGTTTGCGATCTTGACTGCATTTCCGTTGTAAGTAAAGTCGCTGAAGGTGATATCGATACCGTTGGTTCTGCCGCCGCAGCTGCCGTAGAAACCAATGTACATCTCGCTGCCGGCAAGCGCAGCGTTTTCAACAGTCCAAGCCTGCGTCCACGCATCGTTTGCGTTTACTCTGTAATAACCGGTAAAGTTATTGCCGTTCTTGACCAGACGAACGTAAAGATCGCCGTTAGCATTGGGATCCAGTACGTACTGCTCGGAGTTGTTGGACATCATCGTAACAAGGTTGTTATTTCCGTATGAACCGAACGATTCATGGAAACGACGGCCGATCGAAATGTAGGGATTCAGACCGCGTGTGAAGACGCTGATGAAGCCGCCCTGATAGTTGGCATTCAGACCGCCTGAAATCTTTGCAGTGATTTCGAAATTGCCGTCGGGCGCTCTCATTGCAAAGACGTTCTTGTCAATTACGCCCGTTTCAGCGGTGATCGTAACTTGGTTTTCGCCCGAGATGACATACTTATTGTTGTCGTTGATAACGTCCCAAGTCGCATCGTTGAATACGTATTTTGCGGGCGTTACGGTCACGTTGATGACCGCACGCTTACTGCCGTCGTAGATGGAGGTTGCGGTCACGGTAGTCGTTCCTGCCTTCAGACCCTTGATCGAAGCACCCGTACCCGTAGCGGATACCTGGGCGATCGAGGGATCGGCAACCGTCCAGATCACGTCGGTCGAGTTGGTATCGGTAGGATTGAAGTTGAGTGTAACGTCTTTCGTATAGTAAACTTCAACGCTCACGTTGGCAGGATTAGCGGTGATCGAATTCAGACCGCTGTTCTGCGGGATGAACTTGATGGCGTAACCGCCGCCCTTCTGAACGTGGATGGTGGGCAGAGTGGTGTTTACGGTCACGTTATTGACGACCTGCATCTCGATATTCTGACGTTCGCCGTTGACTTCCTTATAGATGATGGCTGTGTAGGTCGTATTGGGATCGAGGAAGGTGGGTCTGTAGCTGTAATCTTTTGCGTTTACGCTGATACCTGCCGCATACCAAGCATCTCCGCTTCTGCGGGCGAGGTTGACCTCGGAACCGACGTTAGTCAGATTCTCGAGAACGTACATATCATCCCACTGTGCCGGGAAATTGGTATAGTAACTGACAGCCGCGGAAATGCTGTAGTAGTTTTCGGGTTTGTCGCCCATCGAGTGCAGACCGTTTTCAAAGAGCGTCGAAAGTGCGATCTGGAAGCCCATGGTCGTCTTGGAGGTGTCGCGCGAGAAGAGTTGTTCGGTGACGTCTGCGGTACCGACCGCGGCACGGATGAAGGGGATCAGCGTGTACTGCTCGACAGTAATACCGCCCTGCTCCTGACCGGCGATCGCTTCGCGTGCGATCACGTTCGGATAGGTGCGAAGCTCACCCGAAGGCGGGTTGGAGCCGTGCACGTTGACCATCAGCTTATACTTTGCCGCATCTGCATAGATATCATCATGCAGCTGAAGCATAGCCTGCGATTCATTGTAGAAGAAGTCGACCTTGATGCCGACGATGCCCGCCTCTGACCATTCTTTGAAGCGTGCTTCACGTTCAGCATCGGTGTCGACGTCAAGTTTATCTACCCAAGCGAAGAGCTTGATGCCCTTTTGGTTGGCGTAGTCTCTGACCTCTTCAAACCAGTCCCACATACCCTCGTAGCGAGAGCCCGCGGTGTTGCTGGCAGGCTGCCATTTTTCGTCGAGAATGTAGTATTCCCATCCCATATCGGCAGCGAGATCGATAAATTTCTTGTGGATGTTGGGGTCTTCCTGTCCGCCGTAGTAGCTGACCCACGACCAGGAGGACATACCGGGGGCTACCCAGCTCTCGAAGTCATACTGCGCATCGGGTGCCGGGCTGAGGTTTTCAACCATGGTATTCTCCATGATGTCGGCGGGTGTTCCGATGATCACCGTTCTCCAAGGAGAGGTAAAGGGTGTAGTGGTATTGACTGCCGAAGTCTGGGCGAGGTCAAAGATTGTGCGCAGGACGCCGTCGCCTTCAAGGCGCAGGAGCGAGCCGACGTAGTTACCGTGACGGTCTGCTTCGGTAATCAGCGCGTACTTGCCGCCCGTCTCATAGAGCATGGGCATCGAAGGCTGAGTACCGACAGCAGTCTGACCGATCCTGCCTGCAATGAACTGATCCTCATACATAAAGTCTCTTCCTGTACGGGGCATATACCAGATCTGCGCACCGTTGGGCAGATTGAAGCTGGTATTTTCAGCATTGGGCTGAATGGTCATGGTGCGACCGTTCGCGGTCGTGATGACGTAGCGGAAAGCGATGCCGTCATTGTATGCTCTTACCACCACTGCAAATTCAACGCCGCCTTTTGTGAAGCGGATCGTCTTTTCTCTGCAGTAATTGGTAATGGTGCTCTTCTTACCGCTGAGCATTTCATAGGTCTCGTTGATGGTCTGATTCGATTCCGAAACATAGGCCAGACCGTTATTGAAGTTGCCGATGCCGGTATTGATACCCATATCGGAGGTTTCGACAACGGTTACACCGTCCTGTGCGACCGTATAGGTCAGCGAGCCGTTCCCCGACAGCTTGACGTTGATCGACGTTTTGCCGTTGGGAGAGCTGACCGTCCAGCCGTCGCCGCTTGCTGTCTGGACTTCCATGAAATTGAGCAGCCACGAAACAGCTGCCGAGCAGCCCCACGAAGCGTAGTTGCCTCTGGTCACGAACGAGTTGTTCGGATTCATCTGCGTAGTACTGTTCTGAATGTTTTCTTCGGTCTTTCTGCCGAATTCACCCCACATCAGATCATCGCTGTTGCGGAGAGTCCATGCGGACTGCGCATTGGCGTTGATGAAGGCATCGTAATTGTTTACGTTGCACTCGCGGACAAAATACCCCATCCAACGAGCCATCAGACCCTTACCGCCGATCGAGTCGCCCGAGTTAGAGCCCTCGTTGAGCAGTTCTTCCTGACCGTCGCCGAGCGTTGCCGCAAGGTCGGCAGCCTTTTTAGCTACGTTGAAATAGTTCTGATTGCCGGTATACTTATAGAGCATCGCACAGGCACCGATCAGGTTGCCCTGGTTGCCGGTATTCGCCCAACGGGTGATCGTACCGTCTCTTGCGATGTTATCGTAGAGCTCGCCGGTGTCGGCAACGTACATACGATCGATCATCCAGTCGACGATCGCTTTACCCTTGTCGTAGTAGCTGCGGTCGCCGGTCGTCTCATAGATCACCAGTGCCGCAAGCGCACCGGGGCCGTTGACGCAGGCGTTCTTGGTCTGGTTATCGGTCGTCCACCACAGACCGCCGCCCAAAACCGAGGTGTCCCATGCACGGTTGTAGCAAAGATCAAAGTTTTCCTTTGCTACGTTCAGATATTTACTGTTGCCGGTATTCTGATAGAGACGGATGGTTGCAAGCGTCATCCAAAGGATGTCGTCGTTAAAGCCGTTCCAAGCCCAGTTGGTGCCGCGGCGTGCAATGATGCCGTCGTAGAACTGCTCGGCTACAGTCAGATACTTGCGGTCGCCGAGGCGTTCATATGCGTCAATGAAGACTTCAAGCACCTCTGCATCGGTCCAAAAGCCGTTGTCGGGCATATTACGAAGCTTGCCCAGACCGTTCTCTACGTAAAAGAACATATCGATGTAAGCATCGATCGCCAGAACCGGATCAGGCACTTCGGGAAGCGGATTATCTTTGACCTGGCTGACAGGCACAAAGCTCCACTTTTCGTTATCGGCGCCGCTGTAGTTCCACTGAATGATCGCCGCACCGTTATCGTTTGATGCGCCCGATACGTTCAGACCGAATCCCGGAACGTTCTTCGGCGCGATGCGATAGTAACCGTCGGCGGTCTCGGTGATCGCCCACTTTTCATTGTCGCCGCCGTCGTTATTCCATTGGATCATCTGTGTACCCGCTTCAACCGAATTGTAAGGGATATTGATCGCCTTACCGCTGAAGTAGTTGACAATGACAACGTATCCGTCGCCGCCGTCTTGCAGGGTCCACACCTGTGAAGCATAGCCCTCTGCCGGCATCTGAACGATGAGTGCGTCATTGTTAGCCGAATTGCCGCTCACAGTCATAGCTTTGCCGCTATTTTTGGACACGATCATATAGTTGCGTCCCACAACAGGTGTTTCGCCTACGGCTGCCGCCGCCGATACAGTGAACGGCACGATCGGCGCGATCACTGAAAACAGCATCAAGAGCGCAAGCAGAGCGGATAAAAATTGTTTTTTTCTTTCCATTTTACGCCTCCTAAAAGAAAAAAATATGTTATCAACGCGTTTGCAGTTTATTGATTTCCGCAAACAAGCAATCCCATTGAAAACATTGTTTGTTTTTGACTATTATACAGTTATATCGCCCAAAATTCAATAGCAAATTCTGATTTTTTGGGAATAAAGACAATTTTGTTCGCTATTACAAAAAACGCATGGTTGTTTTGTACAATTTTTACATTCAAAAACATCAACAATCATTACATTTGATCATCGATAGTAGGCATAATTATGCGAGCGGCAGCATTTAAGCTGCCATACGGCAATCGGAGGACAGTTTGTTGGTTCGTGCTCGACACGGACGCACCCGCCAAGAAAAAACGATTGTTTGTTTTTTTCTTTTTCGATGCAAATTTATTGCTCAAATACAGATCGCAAGGACAAACTAATCATTGACAGAAATGCGATCATTTGCTATAATAGATGTAACAAATAAACAAAATCTTTTCAGAAAGAAGGAACTGTCATGGGCTTTTTAACAGGAAAAACCGCTATTATCACCGGCGCAGGCTATGCCGTGCTCTCTGACGGCAGATGCGGCTCGATCGGCTACGGCATCGCGACCGCTTACGCCAAGGAAGGTGCCAATCTGGTCATCACGGGGCGCAACGTCGTCAAGCTCGAAAAGGCCAAAGAGGCGCTCGAGACAGCCTACGGCATCAAGGTGCTCGCACTTGCGGCTGACATATCGGCAGGCGCAGACAATGAAGCGATCGCCAAGGGCGTTGCCGAGAAGGCGATCGAAGCCTTCGGCAGGATCGACGTGCTCGTCAACAATGCACAGGCTTCGGCATCGGGCGTGACCATTCAGGATCACTCGACCGAGCAGTTCGACCTCGCCATCTATTCGGGGCTCTACGCGACCTTCTATTATATGAAGGCTTGCTATCCCTATCTGAAGGAGAGTGCGGGCAGTATCATCAACTTCGCATCGGGTGCGGGGCTCTTCGGCAACTACGGTCAGTGCTCCTATGCGGCGGCAAAGGAAGCCATCCGCGGGCTTTCGAGAGTGGCGGCAACCGAATGGGCAAAGGACGGCATCAACACCAACGTCGTCTGCCCGCTCGCATGGACCGCACAGCTCGAGAACTTCCAGACTGCGTATCCCGAAGCCTTCAAAGCAAACGTGAAGATGCCCCCCGCAGGTCACTTCGGCGATCCCGAGCTTGAGATCGGACGCGTCTGCGTTCAGCTCGCCTCCCCCGACTTCAAGTATCTCAACGGCGAGACCCTCACCCTCGAGGGCGGCATGGGGCTTCGTCCGTAAAACCCGATCGGAGGGAATGCCATGCCCATACTGACCCCCGCAGAACTGCAAAACGGGTATTTCAAGGATGTCGGCGGCTTTCCGCCTGCCAAAATCATCCGCACCGTAGCCGAATACGACGGCTCAGAGCGCTGCTGCATCGCCTGCACGCAACTGCAGGATCGCTATTCCGAGCGCGAATGCAGGCAGATCCTCGGCGATTGGATCGACTTTTTGCGCACCGAAACGACCGCTTTCAAGGCCCTGCACTTCAACTCCCGTGTTCCGCAAGCGCTCTTTGATGCGGCTTGCGCGCAGACAAATCTGACCGAACTGCGCTTCAAATGGGGGAGCTATGCCGATCTGTCGGCTCTGACCGAGCTGAAAAAGCTGCAATACCTCTACCTCGGCGCCTGTCCGAGCGTGCGAGACCTCACCCCGATCACTCGGCTCGATGATCTGATCGTGCTTTATGTGGAGAATTTCAAGCACATTGAGGATTATTCGCCGCTCACTTCGCTCGAAAAACTGGAGCAACTGGTCATCAGCGGTCCCGAATTGGGGGTCACGCCGATCAAGGAGCTCGATTTCATCTGCGAAATGCACAGCCTTGCGTCGATATGGCTGCCCAACACGACGGTCAGAAAGCAGTATTCCGTCGAAGAACGGGAAAAACTGCGCACCCTTGCACCTCGTTATACGGGCAGGCATGGTGGCTTTGCTGAAATGCGCAAACAGGCTTTCAAAAACGGCTTTTGCCAAATTATACAACAAAATCCTATGGAGGAACCTATGCAAACATTCAATCTTGACGCACTGGTAGAGAAAATCTACGCAGAAGTGCAATCACACAAACTCGAAGGCGGTGGATATGCACGCCGCGGGCTCAATCACGAAACAGGCGAACGCGACAGGAAGGTGAACGAATACGGCTGTGCGGATGCGGCGAACATCCTCTACACCATCGGCAGACTGCCGCAGTACGGAGATCCCGATCGCGATGCGCTCATAAATACCTTGCTCAACTTCCAAAAGGAAGACGGGCGTTTCGAGGACGGTTCTCATCACGCAATGCACACGACGGCGTTCTGCCTTGCCGCACTCGATCTCTTCGATGCCGTGCCCAACCGCGGCAAGCTGATCGATTATCTCGCCCCCTACCGCTCGATAGAGGGACTGACCGCACTGCTCGAATCGCTCAACTGGAAGGGCAGTCCTTGGGGTGAATCGCACAAGGGCGTCGGCGTCTTCGTGGCAATGAACCTGACCCGTGCGGCGGATATGGAATGGAACGATGCCTATTTTAAGTGGCTGTGGGACAATGTAGACGCTCGCTACGGTGTCAGCCGCGAGGTCGGCTATCTGAAGGGTGACCCCGGCAATCTGCCCGACGAGATCAACGATACCTGCGCGCCCGGCGAGGCAAACAACGTCTTCGCACATTTCTACGGCTGGTTCCACTACACCTTCAACACGGAGTGGGCGCATATGCCCATGCGCTACCCCGACAAGATCATCGACACGGGGCTCTATCTCTTCAGCCGCCGCGACAAAAATGCGCTCAAGGAAAACTTCGGTCACGGCATCGACTACAAGGAGATCGACTGGCTCTACATGATGAACCGTGCCACCCGTCAGACCGCACACCGCTATGACGAGGTCAAGCAGGCAATGTACGAGCTCGCCTGCGAGTACATCCCCTTCCTCGAATCGGTCGACACCGAGCATGACGGAAGATTTGGCGACCTGCACCAGCTCTGCGGCTCGGTCTGCGCACTGGCAGAACTGCAGGCGGCACTCCCCGGCGTCATCCGCACCACCGTCCCGCTCAGACTGGTACTCGACAGAAGACCGTTTATTTGATGGGATGGCTTTATTTGGGGCTTTGCCCAAACCCCATTCAGGGGACTTTTTGAAAAAAGTCCCCTGAAAACCCCAAAAACTTTTGAAGGGAGACTGCAAATTTTGAAGAAAATCATCCCTCCTCTGCTGTCCGCGCTTTGCATCTTGATCTTTCTGCCGATTATTTTGCTGATCGCCATCATATTTCTAATCCACACGCCCTTCGATTACATCAAGTACCGCCGCACGCGATACTATAAGGACACGAAGGAGAACTACCGCTGGCTCGCAGGGATGACAAACTTCATTTGCCTGTACGACGCGATCCGCGAAGCCGATCTGCCCATCGAGTATCACAAATGCCCCGACGGTTGCGAATATCTGCTCTGCAAGGATATCTTGATTCTGAACGAGTATGCCCCCTGCTATGACAGCGATCGAAATATCTGGACGGTCGAGATCGAGGACGAGTACGTCAACATAGACGATGCCGTTGCAAAAGACATCGGGGATTGCAACAAATCCATGCAGACAGACGCTTGCAGACGAGCGCTCGTTCTGGTCGAGGATGACGAGCTTTCCGAGCACGAACCGATCGAACTTACAAACTGTACGATCGTCCCGATCAGAGAAGTCGGCATCGCCGAAGCCCTGCGCAAATACATCGACCATATCGCCTAACCCCACCGACACCGCCATAGCGGCGCTGTCGGTGATTTTTGGGTTTTTGTCTGCTCCGAAATCGAAATATCCCTTGAAAATGTGCGCATTTTCTGCTATACTGAAATCACTGAAATCATCGGAGCGAGCCGTGACAAAGGGCATCGCACGGATGTTTCAATTGAAATGAAGAAGCTACCGATATAAAGGAAGATACTGATATGATCACCCTCAGAATCGCAACGGTCGAGGACGCTTCGGCACTCGCCGAGATCTACCAATACTACGTCGACCACACCACCATCACCTTCGAGTATACCCCGCCCGACGACGTCGAATTTGCCCGCCGCATCGCACACAAGCTCGAAAAATACCCCTACCTCGTTGCCGAGGAGGAGGGCAGAACGGTCGGATACGCCTATGCTTCCGAGTTTCGCGAAAGACCCGCATTCGGTTGGAACGCAGAGCTTTCGGTCTACGTTGCCCGCGACAAACAGGGTTGCGGGATCGGCAAACGCCTCTATTCGGCGCTCATCGAGCTCTTGCGGCTTCAGCATTTTGTGACCGTTTACGCCTGCATCACCTCTCCGAATCCCCCGAGCGTGACTTTTCATGAAAAATCGGGGTTCGAGTATCTGTGCTCTTTCCCAACCACAGGCTACAAGCATAGCAGATGGATCGACGTGATATGGTATCAAAAACGGATCGGCGACCTGAGCGAACCGCTTGAGATCATCCCCTTCCCTCTGCTCGACGGCAATACGGTAAAAAAGGTATTGAGGCAACTATGAAAAAGTATCAAAATCCCATTCTGCAAGGTCCGCTCTTCCCGAACATCGTGCGCTATACCATCCCGATCATTCTGACCAGTATTCTGCAGCTGCTTTTCAATGCGGCGGATCTGGTCGTTGTCGGACGGTTCCGCGGCAGCGTTTCGGTCGCCGCAGTCGGCGCTACAGGCTCGATCACCAATCTGATCGTCAACCTCTTCATCGGACTTTCAACCGGTGCGGGCGTAACCGTTGCCCACGCCTACGGCTGCAAGGATGACCGCACCGTGCACCGCACCATCCATACGGCACTGCCCACCGCCATCGTCAGCGGTGTGATCCTCACCATCGTGGGGGTCACCTTCTCCGAGACCTTCCTGCGGCTGATGGCAACGCCCGAAAACGTGCTCCCCCTGTCGGCGATCTACATGAAGATCTATTTCGCGGGAATCACCTTCAACATGGTCTACAATTTCTGTGCTTCCATCCTCCGTGCGGTGGGCGACACCAAAAGCCCGCTGATCTTCCTCTCGATTGCAGGCGTGATCAACGTGCTGCTGAATATCATCTTTGTGACCCTCTTCAATATGAACGTAGCGGGCGTCGCACTGGCAACCACCCTCTCGCAGGGCGTATCGGCGGTACTGGTCGTGCGCGCACTGATGCGCAGGACCGATGCCTGCAAGCTCACCCTCTCGAAAATGCGCTTTTACAAGCTGCAACTGTTTAAAATCATCCGCATCGGTCTGCCCGCAGGGCTTCAGGGCTCGCTCTTCTCGATCTCCAACGTTGTCGTCCAGTCGTCGGTCAACTCCTTCGGCGACATCGTCATGTCGGGCAATGCCGCCGCAGGCAATATCGAGGGCTTCGTCTACGTCTGTCTCAACGCATTCCACCAGACAGCCGTCAACTTTATCGGTCAGAATTCGGGTGCGCGGCAGTACAAGCGCGTCTTCAAGACCCTCTGGATCTGCCTCGGCTCTGTAACCGTTGTGGGACTGGGCGCAGGTTTTCTCGCCTACACCTTCGGCGAACAGCTCCTTTCGATCTACATCACCGACTCTCCCAAAGCGATCGGCTACGGCTTAATCCGACTGGCTTACATCTGCCTGCCCTACTTCCTCTGCGGACTAATGGACGTTTCAACAGGCGCGCTGAGAGGATTGGGGGCATCGGTAGTCCCGATGATCATTTCGATCGTCGGCGTATGCGGCATCCGCATCGCATGGATCTATACGATCTTTCAGATGGAAGCCTTCCACACGCCGCAGTGTCTCTATTTCTCCTACACGGTGTCCTGGAGCATCACCTTCCTCTGCCAGCTGGTGGCATTCCTCATCGTCTACCGCAGGCAAGCGCAGAGGGTCGCACAAAGCGAAGCGCTTGAATCAACCTGAAAAGGAGGCACCCGTCCCATGGAAAGCCTGAAGCTATCCTTCGAAGCCGTCATGCCGATCTTCCTGCTGATGCTGCTCGGTTACATCCTCAAACGGCTGAACGTAGCCGGTAAAGCCACATTTGACACCATAAACAAGCTCATTTTCAAGGTGTTTTTGCCGATTTTGCTCTTTTATAACATCTACACGACCGAGCTCAGTGAGGTGCTCGATCTCAAGCTCATCATCTTTACAGTTATCGGCGTTCTGCTCATCTTTGTCGTGGGCGCCTTCGCCGTGATGGGGCTGACACCGTCGAATCCCAAGCGCGGCGTCATGCTGCAGGGCTTTTTCCGCTCGAATTTTGCCATTCTCGGCATCCCTATCGTCAACTACGTCTGCGGCAAGCAGACGAGCGGACTGGCATCGCTGATGGTAGCAATCGTCGTGCCGATGTTCAACATTTTAGCGGTCATCTGCCTCGAACGCTTCCGCGGCGGCAAGCTGAATATTCTGCATATGCTCAAGGGCATTATCACCAACCCGCTCGTCATCGGCTGTGCGCTCGGCGCACTCTTCTTGGCGCTCGATTGGAAGCTGCCCTCGGTCGTCGAAAATGCAGTCGACGATCTTTCGGGCATCGCATCGCCGCTCGCGATGGTCGTGCTCGGCGCGAGCTTCACCTTCTCGAGCATCAAGGGACGCTTCCGCGAGCTCTGCATCACCGTCACGGCGAAGCTGATCGTCATTCCGCTCATCATGCTGACCGCCGCTGTCCTGCTCGGCTTCAAGGGCGAAGCGCTCGCCTGCATACTGGTCACCTTCGGTGCGCCCGCGGCAGTCTCTTCCTTCTCGATGTCTCAGCAGATGGGCGGCGACGAGAAGCTCGCGGCGCAGGTGGTCGTCGTCTCGTCGGCGCTCTGCCTGCTCACACTCTTCGGGTGGATCTTCCTGCTGAGTTATCTGAAATTATTTTAAGAAGTACGATCATGAAAAAAATTCGCATCGCCGCCCTTGTCATCGGCATCCTGCTGCTCGTCTTCGGCATCGGAATGTCCGCCATGGGGGTCTACAACACGCTCTTCGATCCCTACTCGCTCGGCATCGTCGGCGGAGCCGATTTTATCTCCATTTGGACGATATTTTGTGCGCGTCTGTTCGGACGCTATCTGTCGATCGCCGTTACGGGACTGCTGCTGATCGCCGCATCGGTCGTGCTGTTTGTCGTCGAGAAGAAGCGGAAGAAGTAAATAAAGCCCTGAAATTCATTTTGGTGAGGTGATTCAACCATGTTCAAACGCTCATCCAAGGTCACCTGCGTGCTCTACGCTGTTTTGATCACGCTCTTTTGCCTGTCGATCTCCGTAGCGCTGATCGGCAGAGGGCTCTGTGTACGCGATAACATCCGCTATGCAGAAAAGCAGGACGAGATCTTTGTCATCGAAGAGATCGCAAAGGTATTGCAATCGGAAGAGGGCGAACCGGTCTACGTCTGCTACAACGATGCCTCCTGCGTGAACGTCTACACAGCTTCGGGCGAGTTCATGTGGGCGGTCTCGACCCCCTATATGCGCAACGTCTATTTTGAAATCAAAGACGGGCAGTTCATCCTGTACAACCTCGACGATGCCTACCTCTACGATGCGCTGAGCGGCGACTTCATCGAAAAAACCGACGTCGAATCGCTCGACCTCAGCTATGATTGGGAGACCGAGCGCCTGCCTGTCGACGAAATGGCATCGGGGACGATTTGTTTTGATACCTATCAGGTCTATCGCGTCGGAGAAGACGGCGGTCTGACCACCATCGTCGAGCGCCCAAACTGGTATTGGATCTTCAATTTCGGGCTCTGCTGGGCGATCGGCTTTGGCAGCGGCATCATGATCGGCATTCTTGTACTGATCAACAAAATCAAGCGTACCAAAGCAGAGCGGACGCAAAAGGGAGGACAACATGAACGAAACCTATAAATTCGAATATCACAGCGACAACCCGAAGCGGCTGAACGACCTTGCACAGGGCGGCTACGCGATGCGCAAATCGCTCCGCAAAAACCAAGCCAAGCTCAAGCCCTATTCGCGCATCTGCGCCGAGCTCATCTTTAAATCGCTGCCCTTCCTGCTCGTTGCGGCGTCGGGTCTTCTGCTCGACGAGCTCGATTCACCCCTTCGTGTCCTCTACTACATTCTGCTCTTCATCGGTGCATTTCTGCTGGTAGTGGGTGTGTTCAACACGATCAACGCCCATGCCGCACTGTCCAATTACGAAAAGCAGCAGGAGGGCGTTGACCGCGGTCTGCTGACCTTTGACGCATCGGGCATCTGCGACAGCAGTCCCGACGGAACGGTCGTCAAGCGCACGTGGGAGGACTACGACTGCTGTTTTATCAGCCGCGAGGTGATCATCCTGATCTACAAATCTCCCAATCTCAATTTCCTGCCCGCCACGCCCGAAAACGTCAGCCATATCGGTGCTGCGCTTCGGCAGTTCGGCAAGGAAAATACCATTCATTTGATCAAGGAATAATGCCGAGCCTCTCTGTCTGCGACAGGGAGGTTTTCTGCAACATAGATGCAGCCGCTTTATCATTTTCGGAAATTAATGCTTTGTACTTGATTTATACATATTCGTCTGCTATAATGAAGAAAATGCACGATTTTGTGCTGTTTTGAAGGGACAAGCCACTCCGATCAGCAGAAAGGAAGTTTACATGAAACGATTGCCCGCTATCCTCGTACTGATTCTACTCGCCACCGCACTGACCGCCTGCATCTTCGGCGAAACAGAACCGCCCCTTTACACCGTCCGAATAACAGATGCCACCACTACGTCTGAAACGCCCGCTACCACTTCCCTGCACCCTTGTACCGAGGTCACCGACCTCCCAGATCAGACGACAGATCCCGTCCCCCCCGAGACCACCCCTGTTCCCATCACGACGACTACCGCTCCTACTCCCACTACGCCCGCACCCGTTACGACTACGAAAGCGCCGATTACCACCACACCCGCACCCGTCACGACTACAAAGGCTCCGGTTACCGACGCACCGCCCACGCCCTCCGATTCGATCGTCGTAACGGTCAATCCGACAGCGGTCAAAGAGGGTGAGACCTACACAGGCAAAGCCCCCCTCCCTACGCTCACGCTGACCGTCAACGACCCCGACAATAGGGCAGGACTTGACCAAACACGCATCGACTACTCCTTCGGTGTGGCAAAGGATGGCAAGCCCCATCAGCTGTCGGTCGGTCACCAGGCATACTTCGACGAACACGACCGTGCCGCGCTGACGCTTGACACCATTTCTACCGAAAAGGTGCTCTACCTCACCTTCGACAACGGTTATGAATACAACGACCTCACGGGCGACATCCTCAATACGCTCAAAGAAAAAAACGTGCCCGCCGCATTCTTCTGCACGCTCGATTACATCGAGGACAATCCCGACTACATCGTGCGCATGATCAATGAGGGGCACATCGTCGGCAACCATTCGACCACTCACCCCGTTATGTCGAATCTCACCCGCGAGAAGATGGCGAAAGAGATCCTCGGCGTCGAAAACTATCTGCGCGTCAACTTCGGCTACTCCTCCAAATACTTCCGCTTCCCTTCGGGCACCTACAATGACATGGCGCTCGAGCTGGTCGATTCGGTCGGCTTCCGCTCGGTCTTCTGGTCGAACGCACACGCCGACTGGGACACCGCCGCTCAGCCGTCCGTTCAAAAGACCTTCGATACCGTCACCTCCCGCCTCCATCCCGGCTCGGTCATCCTCCTTCACGCTGTCTCTCAGAGCAACGCCGACGCCCTCGCCGATATCATCGACTACGCTCGCGCCGAAGGCTACGTCTTCCGCTCGCTCGACGAGTATCCGGGGTGGTGAGCAGGGGCGCTGCCCCAAACCCCGGCAGGGGCGCCGCCCCTGCACCCCAGTCGCTTTCTTGAAATGAAAGCATGACTTGACTTCGTCAAGTCGGGCAAAGAACTTTTTTAAGCTCGGCGAAATACTTCGTCGGGCAGTTCTTTTTGGGATTTCTATGCTCGGCAAGAAATTGCCGAGCTTTTTCAAGGTTCATGAAGGGGACAGCACTTCTCGCAAGCGAGAAGTGCGCGACATTCGCCTACGGCGAAGTCGGTAGGGAAACTTCTTTCAAGAAGTTTCCCCTAAATGAAACCAAACCGATTGACACCGACCGCATCGCGTGTTATAATAATAAGGTATCCTATTTTTCAAAACAAGGCGGTTTTTCATGAAAAAACTGACAGATCAGCTCCGCACGTGGGCTGAAATAGATCTTGACGCAGTCCTGCACAATTTCTGTGCCGCAAAAGCGCGCCTGCCGCATTCCACCAAGCTGCTTACCGTCCTCAAGGCGAACGCCTACGGGCACGGCTCGGTGCGCATCGGCAAGCTGCTCGAGGGCGAAGCCGATTACTTCGCGGTCGCTTTCACCGCGGAGGCGCTCGAGCTCCGTCATGCGGGCATCGAGACCCCCATCCTCATCCTCGGGCACGTACCGACCTGCGATTTCCCCCTCCTCGTGCAGTACGGCATTACCACGACGGTCGACAGTTTCGCAGAAGCAAAGCTACTCTCCGACAGCGCGCTCACCCTCGGCAAGCGTGCAAAGCTGCACATCGCCATCGACACGGGCATGAGCCGCATCGGATTTGCCTGCACCGATGAAAGTGTGGCACAGATCGCCGCCATCACGGCACTGCCGATGATCGAGGTCGAGGGCATTTTCAGCCACTTTGCCACTGCCGACTCGGCTGACAAGAGATACGCAATGGCGCAACTCGACAAATTCAACGCTCTCTGTAATGCGCTCAAAGAAGCGGGCATCACGATCCCGATCCGTCACATTCAGAACAGCGCGGGCATCGTCGATCTCGACATTCCCTTCGAGATGGCGCGCGAGGGCATCATCCTCTACGGTATGCGCCCCTCCTCCGAGGTCGATCTTGCCAAGATCGGCGGCGTAAAGCCGGTCATGAGCCTGCGCACGCACATCGTCCACCTCGCCACCCTCCCCGCAGGCACGCCCGTCAGCTACGGCTGTACCTATGTCACCACCCGCGAGACCAAGGTCGCGACCCTGTCGGTCGGCTACGCGGACGGCTATCCGAGACTGCTATCGGGCAAGGCGAAGGTCATTATCGGCGGTCGCGAAGTACCGCTAATCGGACGCATCTGCATGGATCAATGCATGGCGGACGTCACCGAGCTCGACGACGTCGCCATAGGCTCTGTCGCCACCCTCTTCGGCTCGGACGGCGACTGCTATATCTCGCAGGACGATCTCGCCGAAGCAATCGGCACCATCGGGTACGAGCTGGTCTGCAATATCAACCCCCGTGTGCCGCGCGTTTTCATGAAGGACGGTCAATTCGATTCGATCGATCAGAAGGTTTCGAGAGATTAAGCACACACTCCCCCGCACATTTTGCAATGTGCGGGGCTGTTTTTCGCTTTTGCAGAAAGAATCATGATCAAACGCAAAATCGACCGAAAATCTGTTATTTTTTTGTAAATTGGCGCAGGATATATTGACAATTCAATAAAATAGTGTTATACTGATACTGCTAAAGAAGCGGCAGTACGGACCGACCGTTGTTATTAAAAATGACGCCGGAGCCGCCACTTCTGATATTACCGAAGGACTGTATGAAGACAGCCCTCGGACAAAAAGGAGAAATGAAAAAATGGCAGCATTCGAACAGTGGAAAGGCTTTAAAGGCAAGATCTGGAAGGATGAGATCAACACCCGTGACTTCATCCAGAACAACTACACCTCCTACGAAGGCGATTCTTCTTTCCTTGCAGGACCTACCGAAGCGACCGATAAGCTTTGGGGCGCTCTGCAGACACTTCAGAAGGAAGAGCGCGCAAAAGGCGGCGTTCTCGATATGGATACCGAAATCGTATCCACGATCACTTCTCATGCGCCCGGTTATATCAGCGAAGAGCTGAAGGATCTTGAAAAGGTCGTCGGTCTGCAGACCGACAAGCCTCTGAAGAGAGCATTCATGCCCTTCGGCGGCATCAAGATGGCAGAGGAATCCTGCACCACCTACGGTTATACCCCCAACCCCGAACTGCACAAGATCTTCACCGAGTATCACAAGACCCACAACCAGGGCGTATTTGATGCTTACACCCCCGAGATCCGTGCCGCTCGTAAGAACAAGATCATCACCGGTCTGCCCGATACCTACGGCAGAGGCAGAATCGTCGGCGACTACCGCCGTGTTGCACTCTACGGTATCGACTTCCTGATGGCGAAGAAGTTCGAGGACTACAACAACTGCGGCAACGGCACCATGACCGATGACATCATCCGTCAGCGCGAAGAGATCACCATGCAGTACAACGCCCTCAAGCAGATGAAGGAAATGGCTGCAAGCTACGGCTTCGACATCTCCAAACCCGCTGCAACCGCAAAGGAAGCTGCTCAGTGGCTCTACTTCGGTTACCTCGCTGCCATCAAGACCCAGAACGGCGCCGCTATGTCGGTCGGCAGAGTTTCCACCTTCCTCGATATCTACATCAAGAGAGATATGGACGCAGGCATACTCACCGAGGCTGAAGCACAGGAGATCATCGACCATTTCGTTATGAAGTGCCGCATGGTCAAGTTCGCACGTATCCCCTCCTACAACCAGCTCTTCTCGGGCGACCCCGTATGGGCAACCCTCGAAGTCGGCGGTATGGACGTAAACGGCCGTTCGATGGTCACCAAGACCGACTACCGTTTCCTGCACACCCTCGAGAACATGGGTCCCTCCCCCGAGCCTAACATGACCGTGCTCTACTCGGCTCGTCTGCCCGAGAACTTCAAGAAGTACGCCGCTTACATCTCGATCGAGACCAGCTCGGTTCAGTACGAGAACGACGACGTTATGCGTCCTGTTTGGGGCGATGACTACTCGATCTGCTGCTGCGTATCGGCAACTCAGACCGGTAAGGAGATCCAGTTCTTCGGCGCTCGCGCAAACCTCGCTAAGTGCCTGCTCTACGCGATCAACGGCGGCGTAGACGAAAAGACCAAGGCTCAGGTCGCTCCCGCATACGCTCCCATCACCTCCGAGTACCTCGACTACAACGAAGTCATGAAGAAGTACGACGTAATGATGGACTGGCTGGCAGCACTCTACGTCAACACCCTGAACCTCATCCACTATATGCACGACAAGTACTACTACGAAGCTGCTGAGATGGCACTGATCGACACCGACGTTCGCCGCACCTTCGCGACCGGTATCGCAGGCTTCTCGCACGTAGTTGACTCGCTCTCCGCTATCAAGTACGCGAAGGTCAAGTGCGTTCGTGACGAAACCGGTCTCGTAGTAGACTTCGTTACCGAAGGCGACTTCCCGAAGTACGGCAACGACGACGACAGAGCCGACGACATCGCAGTATGGCTGCTCAAGGCATTCATGACCAAGGTCAAGAAGAACCACACCTACCGCGATTCCGAGCCCACCACCTCGATCCTCACCATCACCTCGAACGTCGTTTACGGTAAGGCTACCGGTTCTCTGCCCGACGGCAGAAAAGCAGGCGAGCCTCTGTCTCCCGGTGCGAACCCCAGCTACGGCGCTGAGACCAGCGGCCTGCTGGCTTCGCTCAACTCGGTTGCGAAGCTCCCCTACCACTGGGCACTCGACGGTATCTCCAACACTCAGACCATGCATCCCGATTCGCTTGGTCACAACGAAGAGGAGCGCGTCGCTAACCTCGTAAACGTACTCGACGGTTACTTCTCCCAGGGCTCTCATCACCTGAACGTCAACGTGTTCGGCACTGAAAAGCTGATCGACGCGATGGAGCATCCCGAGAAGGAAGAATACGCCAACTTCACCATCCGTGTATCCGGTTATGCAGTGAAATTCATCGACCTGACCCGTGAACAGCAGCTCGATGTCATTGCAAGAACCTGCCATGCAAGCCTGTAATCAAACCACCTCGACACTCGGTTTGATCCACTCGACCGAATCCTTCGGTCTTGTGGACGGACCGGGTGTCCGTTTTGTCATATTCCTGCAAGGCTGCCCCATGCGCTGCCGCTTCTGCCACAATCCCGACACTTGGGAGATCGCGGGGGGCGAGCAGGTTTCCGCCGACGATCTCCTCCAAAAGGCACTGCGCTACCGCAGTTATTGGAAGGATAACGGCGGCATCACCGTCACCGGCGGCGAACCCATGGTGCAAATGGATTTTCTGACCGAGCTGTTCACACTCGCAAAAGCAGAAGGTGTCCACACGACGCTCGACACTTCGGGTGTACTCTTCACACTCGAAGGCGCTGTTTTTGAGAAGATCCAAAAGCTGCTGGCAGTCACCGACCTCGTCATGCTCGACGTCAAGCACATTGACGACGATGCGCACCGCGATCTCACCGCTCACTCGAACAAGCACATCCTCGACTTTGCCCGCTACCTCGACGAGATCGGCAAGCCTGTCTGGATCCGCCACGTCCTCGTGCCCGGCATCAATGACAAGGACGAACAACTCACCCGACTTTCCGACTTCGTTGCCTCTCTCTCAAACGTGAAACGCTTCGAAGTCCTCCCCTACCATACCCTCGGCGTGCCTAAGTGGGAAAAGCTCGGCATCGACTACTCCCTCAAGGACGTCGATCCCCCTTCCAAGGAACTGGTCGACCACGCCAACACCCTCCTCCGCACCGCCGAGTACACGGGGTATTTAGGTTAGTTTTTTGCCGTTTTCTTGAAATGAAAGCATGACTTCGACTTTGTCGAAGTCGGCAAAGAGCTTTTGAATAGCCGTGCGAATACTCGCACGGCACATAATGCGATACCCTCCGAATGAAAGATTACAGAAATCTAACATTCGGAGGGTATTTGTATTCGTGCAGGGCAAGTATTTGCCCTGCATTATAAAGTTTTAGGGGATTCTTAAGGACCCTTTTTTCAAAAGGGTCCTCAAGCGGAGCTCGAGGCGGAGCCTCGAACCGTTATCTCCCTAACTTACGCTGAATGAGTTTGATGAGTTCGACGATGGGGAGGATGAGGAGGGCGAGACCGAGAGCGACGGCATACTCAAGCAGAGAGATCGTGCCGAAGCCAAAGAGTGCGGAAACGAGCGGGATGAAGATGACAGCGGCGGTGAGGACGAGGGAGATACCCATCGAAGCCCAGAGCAGCTTGTTGTGGCTCTTCATGGTGAAGACAGAGGAACGGCGCGAGCGCATATTGAAGGAGTGAACGATCTGGATCATCGAAAGGGTGAGGAATGCCATGGTCGTGCCGTCGTGGCTGTTGGTGATCTCCCAGACGCCCGACTCGATGAAGTGACCGATAAAGTAGCTCGCCAGCGTGATCGCCGTGACGACCGCACCTTGCGTAACGATGTCACAAAACATACCGCCTGCAAAAATACCTTCCTTAGGGTCGCGAGGACTACGCTTCATCAGATCGCCTTCGGCTTTTTCGACGCCGAGTGCGACGGCGGGCAGACAGTCGGTGATGAGGTTGATCCAAAGCAGGTGAACAGGCTCGAGGATGGTGAACCCGAGGAGGGTCGCGACGAGAATCGCGAGCACTTCTGCAAGGTTCGCCGCGAGCAGGAACTGGATCGACTTGCGGATGTTGTCGTAGATGCGGTGGCCTTCCTCGACTGCCGTCACGATCGTCGCGAAGTTGTCGTCGGCAAGCACCATGTCAGCGACGTTCTTGGTCACGTCGGTGCCCGTGATGCCCATACCGACACCGATGTCGGCATTCTTGATCGAAGGCGCATCGTTTACGCCATCGCCCGTCATTGCGGTGATCTTGCCCTTTTTGCGCCATACATTCACAATGCGTACCTTGTGTTCGGGCTGAACACGCGCGTAAACTGAGTATTTTTCGACGTTTTCGTCGAGTTCTTCATCGGAGATCGTGTCAAGCTGAGCGCCCGTGATTGCCTCGTCGGCGCTCTTGAGGATGCCGAGCTGTTTGCCGATCGCGGCGGCGTTGTCCTTGTGGTCGCCCGTGATCATCACGGGTCGGATGCCCGCCTTCTTGCATTCGCCGATTGCCACCTTGACCTCGGGACGGATGGGTCCATGAGCCGAGCCAGTCCGATGAAGATGAGGTCGTGCTCGAGCGCCTCGGTCGTGATGACTGCAGGGAGCGCATCATGCTCTACATATGCGGCAGCGATCACACGGAGCGTCTGATCGGCGAGCCGCTTGTTCTCGGCAACGTACTTTGCACGGAGTCCTTCGGTCATCGGTACGACCGTATCACCCTCCTTAACATACGCACAGCGCGAGAGGATCACGTCGGGCGCACCCGAGGTGTGCTGGATAATGCTGCCTTCAGGCAGCTTGTGGAGGGTCGTCATCATCTTGCGGTCGGAATCGAAGGGCAACTCGCCCACTCTGGGGAAGCGGGCGTTCAGCTCGCCCTTGGGAAGCCCCATGTCTGCCGCCCAGTCAACGACCGCGCACTGGGTCGGCTCGCCGACCGCTCTGCCGCTCTCGTCGGGCGATGCGTCGGTGCAGAGCAAGAAGGAGGTCGCGACTTCCTTCTCGTCAGCCGCACAGGAAGCTTCGATGACCGTCATGCGGTTCTGCGCCAGCGTGCCCGTTTTGTCCGAGCAGATGACCTGCGTACAGCCGAGCGTTTCGACCGCCGTCATCTTGCGGATGATGGCGTTTTTCTTCGACATATTGGTGACACCCATCGAGAGCACGATGGTCACGACCGTCGCCAGTCCTTCGGAAATGGCGGCGACCGCCAGCGAAACGGCTACCATGAACCAATCGAGCAGGTTCACAAAGCTGAGATCGGGCAGACTGCGCAGGACGCCGACCGCCATGATGACGGCGCAGATGCCGAGAACGAGAAAGCTGAGAATCTTCGAGAGTTGATTGAGCTTCTTCTGAAGAGGAGTGTCACCCTCCTTGGACGCCGAGAGCGTGTCCGCGATCTTTGCCCGTCTCGGTCTGCATACCGGTCGCGAGCACAACTTCCTTGCCTCTGCCGTATGCGACACTGCTGCCCATATAGACCATGTTGGTGCGGTCGCCGAGCGGAACTTCCTTGCACGCATCGAGCGCATCGACCTGCTTGGTGACGGGGACAGATTCAACCGTGAGCGCCACTTCCTCGATTTTCAGCGATGCCGCTTCGATCAGTCGACCGTCAGCGGGCACTGCGTCGCCCGCTTCAAGCAGAATAATGTCACCCGGCACGAGTTCTTCGCTCTTCACCACCATTTGCGCCCCATTTCGGAGCACTTTTGAGGTCGCGGCGGACACATTTCCTGCAATGCTTCGATCGCCTTGTCAGCCTTCGATTCCTGCACCACGCCAAGCACGGCGTTGATGAGTACGACCGCCAAAATGATGAAGACGTCGGCGAGGGATTCACCCGAGATGCCGGATACTGTGGCGGCAACGAGCAGGATGATAGTCATCGGATCGGCGAGTTCCTTCAAAAAGCGCACGATCAGCGGTGTCTTCTTGCCCTCGTCGAGCTTGTTTTTACCGAATTTCTCCTGTCTCACCTTGGCTTCCTCGTGTGAAAGTCCGTTTTCGGTGACTTCCTGGTTTTTGAGGACTTCTTCCGAAGTCAGATAGTATGACTGCATTTCATACTCCCCTTTCAAAATGTGGTCGGTTGCAAACAAAAAGACCCTTGCATAGCAAACCGCCATACAAGAGTCTCATTCATTAAAGGCAAACCAGACCTTCGTCTTGCTGTTGAGTTGCCTCGCAACCGTTCTGCGGAATTACTCCCTCATGTGATGTATATCATGGCATCATTGGCAGAAATAGTCAATAGGTGAGCACTATTTTACAGAATGTTCACATTTTCATCCAGCAATCGCTCGATTAGCGCCGCAACGCCGTCTTCGTCGCAGGAAAGTGTCACATAGTCGGCGGCTTCCTTCACGGGCGGATGCGCATTTGCCATTGCAACGCCAAGCCCTGCCCAACGGATCATCGAAATATCGTTGTAGCCGTCTCCGCAGCAGATCACGTCATCTCTTTCAATGCAGAGCATAGGAATGAACTCGTCGAGCGCCGACGCTTTATCGACGTTCAGCGGCATGACCTCGATGAAAAAGGGTTCGGAGCGGTAAACGCTGACACGACCTTCGGTAAGTACGGCGATCTCCTTTTCGTAGCCTTCAGCAACCAACGGTTCTGCGGTCAGCAGGCACTTATGCACGGCAAAATCGATGTATTCAGCAAAATCGGAACGGTGTACGAGGTTCATGTGGTTGATCGTGACCGCTTCGAGCTTGATGTATTCATCGGGTTCGAACGCTGAGAGCACCGTATCGCCCTCGTAGGAGATCAGCCCCACCTTGTCGTGCGCACCTGCATAGTTTGCGAGCAGTGCGGGCAGATCGGGCGGCAGTATTTTCCCGCAAATGAGCTCACCGCTGAGCGCATCGGTGATGCAGGCGCCGTTATAGGAGAGGATATAGCCGCCTTTTTCGGACATCGAGAGCGCATTAGCGATCTGGCGAACGCCCGCGGTCGGGCGACCCGTCGCAATGGCGAGCAGATTGCCCGCATCACGCCAGCGATCGATCGCCGACAAGGTGGCAGGGGTGATCTCCTTCTTTGAATTGACGAGCGTTCCGTCAATGTCGAGTACCAACAGTTTCATAATCGTCCTTTCGTCCTTTTGCCGACCTGCGGTCGACACTTGTTTTCTGAAAAAAAGAAAAGCCGCTGACCGCGACTTTTCTGGAGCTAATGATGTGACTCGAACACACGACCTGCTGATTACGAATCAGCTGCACTACCGACTGTGCTACATTAGCATCTAACTCATTGAACTTCATTATTATAACACATTTATCCCCGTTTGTCAAGTTTTTTTCATCTATTCGTTGCATTTTTTGCGCATCTATGATAAAATGGTAGCAGAACACAGCAAAGGAAGGCTTACACATGAAACTTACCGACCCGTCGGTCATTCGCTCGCTGCTCGGCGAGGAGGATACGTCGTTTAAAAAGAAATTCGGGCAAAACTTTCTCATCAATTCATCAGTCGTCGAACGGATCGCGGCATCCTGCGCCGAAGCGAGCAGTGATCCGAGCGAAAAGTTAGGCGTGCTCGAGATCGGTCCGGGCATCGGAACGCTCACGAATGAGCTTGCCAAGGTTACGGACAAGGTGGTCGCCGTCGAGATCGACGACACGCTCATCCCCATTTTAGCCAAAACACTTGCCGAATATTCGAACGTAACGGTCATTCACAACGACGTGATGAAAACCGACCTCGCGACACTGGTTGCCGAGCACTTTGCCGACTGCGACCGTATCGCGGTCTGCGCCAACCTTCCTTATTACATCACCACGCCCATTCTGATGGCGCTCCTCGAATCGAAGCTCCCCTTCACTACCATCACTGTCATGGTGCAGAAGGAGGTCGCCGAGCGCCTGTCGTCGAAGGCAGGCGATGGTGAATACGGTGCGATCACCGCAACGCTCTCCTATTACGGCAGTGTCAAGCGGCTCTTTACCGTTCACGCAGGCAGTTTTATGCCCGCGCCCAAAGTGGACAGCGCAGTCATTCAGATCGCGCTCTACAAGAAGCCTCCCGTGCAAGTAAAAAGCGAAAAACTGCTCTTCGACGTGATCAAGGCGGCATTCGGACAGCGGCGAAAGACGCTGGTCAATGCGCTCTCGACTGCATTCCCGAAATTCTCGAAAGCCGAGCTGACCGAGCTTGTGGTTTCCTGCGGATTCCCCCCCACCGTTCGTGGAGAAAAGCTCTCGCTTGAGCAGTTCGCGACACTCGCGGATCAGATCGGCGATAGATAAGGTACGTTAAGGGGAACTTCTTGAAAGAAGTCCCCCTTAAAATCCCCTCAAGAACTTTTCGAATGCGACAAACGCTTGCCGCATTTGGAATTTGCAAAAAGGCTACCGTATTGCTACGGTAGCCTTTGATTGGTTATGAATCAATGATCTGTTAATCGTTGATTAGCAAGCGGTTCTCTTCTTGGAGATAACTGCTACACCTGCAAGTGCGATCACTGCGATTACAACTGCGAATACAGTAGCATCACCGGTCTTGGAGGGCTCGTCGTCAGTGGTCTCGCCGCCGGTTTCGCCGCCGGTTTCGCCGCCGGTCTCGCCGCCGGTTTCGCCACCGGTTTCGCCGCCGGTTTCGCCACCGGTTTCGCCACCGGTTTCGCCGCCGGTTTCGCCACCGGTTTCGCCGCCGGTCACCTCGGTCACTGTGAAGCCGTCTGCCAGCTCAACGCTGGTGTCTGCAGCTACGCTGCCAACGAGGTGATCAGCATCAGCGGTAAAGCCTTCAACTCCGTTCACGGTCAGACCGGAAACTGCAACGGAAGTGGGTGCGATAACTGCATCATTTGCAATAGTACCAACCAGAATACCAACGTTGGTGGGATCGGTCAGGTTCAGAGTTACGTCCTTCGCGGAGAGCGAGATGGACTTTTCAGCGTTCGCCCAGTCAAAGTATCCGATGGCGATGCCTACATTTGCGGACTGAGCAGTGGTGGTGTTGATGGTAACGTTTTCAACGGTGATGTTGTCAACATAACCACGGTCGCAGTTACCGACAACTGCGCCGACCTTGGTTGCATGGGTGGTCAGCGTGCAATCCTTGAGCACGAGATTGACCACTGCGCCGCGACTGCCTGCGTAGTTGCCGAGCCAGCTAACGATCAGAGCGACCTGAGAATTGTTGCCCGAATCGAGGTTGATACCCGAAACGGTGTGACCCTGGAAGTCAATGGTGACCGCGCTGACACGGGAGAGGGGTGTGTATTCCTTGCCGGTAAAGTCAAGGTCGCAATTGATCTTGACCGTGCTGCCGTTGGGGACAACCGAGCCGTGATCTTCGCTGTCGGGGATCGCATTCATTGCTGCAATGAACGCCAGATATTCGTCAACCGAATCGATTTCGTTGAAATCGGTCTTCTCAGCTTCGTCAGCAAAGAGTGCCATAGCGGGAGCCATGCAGAAAATCATGGCACATACCAAAAGGATAGATAAAAATTTCTTCATTTGTTTGTTTCCTCCTAAATGTAAATTTCAAACGAAGTTTGTATACTGATTATACCTTATTTTTCATAGAATGTCAATAGTTTGTTCAAATCTAGTTGCACAAAATTTGTGCAGGTTTGTTGTGAACAATGACAATATTTAAGTTGTTTTCAGACAATATGCTACACAAAAAAGGCCGCCGTATTGCTACGGCAGCCTTTGACTTTATGAATCAATGATATGTCAATCGTTGATTAGCAAGCGGTTCTCTTCTTGGAGATAACTGCTACACCTGCAAGCGCGATCACTGCGATTACAACTGCGAATACAGTAGCATCACCGGTGGGAGCGGGCTTGTTGTCAGTGCTGGGCTTGTTGTCAGTGCTGGGCTTGTTGCTTTCAGCACTGCCGTCGCCGTCGAGATCGATGTTAACCACAGCGTCTTCAGCGTAGGTGATAAGAGCTTCCTTGGTTTCGCCCTGGGTTTCATCAACAACAACGTTGTTAGAGCCTACAACAGCTGCATCAACCAGAGTAGCGTCCTCAACAGTCAGACCGTCAACAGTCAGACCGGTAATGTTCAGCTTAGGTGCGCCGTACTGAGACATACCTTCCATAGTGCCGATGAGGATACCGACTACGGTAGTCTCAGCTGCATCGATGGTAACGTTCTTCAGAGTAGCGTTCATATCGGGATGATCGCAGCCCCACCACTTTTCGCCGATGATAGCGCCTGCATGAGTAGCAGCATCAGCAACGATGGTAACGTTTTCGAGGGTTACGTTGTCAACGGAACCACGGTTTGCACCGCCGACTACGCCGCCTGCAACAGCAGCAGTGGTGGTCAGCTTGCAATCCTTCAGAGTAACGTTGAGGATCTGACCCTTAGGATCGTTCGAAAGGGTGTTGGCGATCAGACCTGCAACGGTCTTGTTGTCCATGGGCACGCCTGCGGTGGTAACTTCGAGGTTCGAAACGGTGTGGCCGTCGAAGTCGAGAACAAACTTAGCTTCAGCCATGGGGGTGTATTCAACACCGGTCATATCGAGGTCAGCGGTTACCTTGATGGTAGCGCCTGCCTTGTAATCAGTGCCCTTCTCGTTCAGACGAGCAGCCAGCAGAGCCAGCTCAGCAGGGTTATCGATGGTCTCGAGAGAAGCTTCGATAGCTGCTTCTTCAGCGTCAACGCCGTCGCCGCCGATGATAACGGTGATTTTTTCAGCAGTGCTGTCATCCTCGTTAACTTTGCCGGAAGCTACGAAGGTGGTTTCGGTAACAACGTTTGTAGCTGCTACAATGTCAGCAGTAATGGTAACATTGCTCAGAGCATAGTCGAAGTTGTCGTTAGCGCAGCCAACGAGCAGACCAACCTGTGCATTTGCAGCGTCGATGGAAACATCAACCTTACCGTCGGTGAGTGCAACGTCGGTGCCTTCGTTGTAGTTCCACATCATGCAACCGATCAGAGCGCCAACCTTACCGGTGGTGTTGGTGGTGATTTCAACGCCGCCAAGGTTAACGTTGCTCAGATAGCCTCTGTCAGAGGTACCAACAACACCAACGTCAACAGCTGCTACGCCTTCAGCAAGGGTAACATTCAGCTTGGAATCCTTAATGGTAACGTTCTTAATGGTCTTGCCGCCCTTAAGGTAGTGCGCAAGCAGTCCGGAGTAAGCACCGTGCCAGTTTTTGTATGCAACAGCGCTAAAACTGTCGTCAGCAGGAAGTGCATCTACGGCAGAGTTGACGGTCAGATTCTTAACAGTGTAACCGCCAAAGTCGATGTTTACCGAGAGATTTCCGATAGGTGTGTAAGTCTTGCCCTTGAAGTCAAGGTCAGCGCCAACGGTGACGTCGCCGCCGGTCCAAGTGCCTGCGTTCATTGCATCAGCAAATGCGATGAATTCGTCAGCGGTGTTGATCGTGTCTGCTTCAGCAGCGAACAGCCCGAAAACGGGAGCCATGCAGAAAAGCATTGCAGCGACCAGAATGATGGATAGTGTTTTCTTCATTTGTTTGTTTCCTCCTACAATATAATTTTCAAACGAAGTTTGTTATCCTATTTTACCTCAATTTTCACAATTTGTCAATACTTTGTTCAATTGTTTTTTGTACAAAAAAGAGTACGCTTTCTTGTGAATTATCACAATTTTTCAAGCTAATTGCAGAATTCGTCGTAGTTTGCCGACTTTTGTGCATACCGTATTAGTTAATTTTTTAATCGAAAATCGCATTTTCTTTCGATTTTCGAACATTTGTTCACAGTTTCTTTACAAATCGCCGCTTTTTTTGTGTTATAATGAAGACACCGCATACAAGCAAATTCCGTCACTCGACGGCAGGAGAATTATTATGGAAAAACTCAATTCAAAGGAACAGCGTTTCTACGACTATATCACCGAGACCATCCGCACCGAGGGCTATCCCCCCAGTGTGCGCGACATTCAGCAGGCGCTCTCGATCAAATCGACCTCCACCGTACACGCCTACATACAGCGGCTCGAGGAAAAGGGCGCGATCATCAAATCCGACCGCAAGAGCCGCTCCCTGCGCGTCAGCGACCCCACCCCGACAAAGCGTGACACCGCGCACATCCCGGTCGTCGGCACGGTCGCCGCAGGTCTGCCCATTCTCGCCGCCGAGAACATCGAAAGCTACATCGACGTTCCGCTCACCAAGCGTTCACTGCGCTCGAGCGACCTGTTCGCCCTGCGTGTCAAGGGCGAGAGTATGATCGGTGTCGGCATCATGGACGGCGATATCATCGTCGTGCGCAAGGAATGCGTCGCAGAGGACGGCGAGATCGTCGTTGCACTCATCGGGGACGAAGCGACGGTCAAGACCTTCTATCGGGAGGACGGCTATTTCCGTCTTCAGCCCGAGAACCCGACCATGGAGCCGATCATCGTCCGCGAAGAGCTGATCATCCTCGGCAAGGTCATCTCGGTCCACCGCTTTTATTAAAGGAGCGCGCGCATGAAGAAAACCAATTCCCCCGCTCTCTTGACCCCCGCCGCCGACCGTTTCCTTAAAAAGTCAGCGCTTCTCTTCGCCTTCATCCCGCCCCTCGCCGACACGCTCGCCCTCTTTCCGATCATGCAGGCAGTGCTTGCCAACTACGGGCAGGGCGTGCTCTATCAGCTGCTGTCGGTACTTTCACAGCTGCTCGGGCTATGCGGCTTCTACGCGATTGTCGCACTGGCAGTCTACTGCGTTTTCGCCGACGCAATCAGCGCCCTCGGCAGAGCGTTCTCCCTGCAAGGCATCTCCTATCTCGTTTCGGCAGTGCTCCTGCGCACGCTGATGCTCTGGCTGCTTGCCTTGATTAACGACAGCCTGCGCCCCGTCTTCGCCATCAGCAACTACACCCTCGGCTATTGGACCGACAACGATGGCATGATGCTCATCTGGGCAGCCATTTCACTCTTCATCAACGTCATCGTCATGATGGTGCTGCTGGCAGTGATCGTCGCGATCGCACTCCTCCTGCGCTACAAACAGAAGGAACGCATCCCGCTCGAAGGGCTCGTCGGCAGCGGTGACGAGGTTTACCCCCGCTTCACCCTCTGCTTCCGCATCGCCGCACTGATCTACCTCGTTCAGGCGCTCGCCAATCAGGTCTACTCGACGGTCACCTCGGTCGCAGGGCTGGATACCGCCGAGGTCATTGCCGACCTCGCATCGATCATCTCACCCTACTTCCTGCTCGCGATCTACGCCTTTATCGGCTACTGGGCAATGCACTTCGCCGTCGGTCGGATCGCACGCAAGACGCTCGCCCTCTGCAAGGCGGGTTGACCCCCCCATTTTCCGCACGAAAACAGCCGCTCTCGGGTCTCACCGAGGAGCGGCTGTTTTTTTCTCCGACATTCGTCGATCGCGCAGTCGATCAGCTTGCTTACTTCTCGGACTTTACGACCAACTTAATGGCGGTACGCTGTTCATCATTGACAGAAACTTCTGCAAAGGAGGGTTTGCAGCAGATTTCGATCTGGTCATCTGTCAGGAATGCACCGGCAACTGCGATTGCCTTGACTGCCTGGTTAACGGCACCCGCACCGATTGCCTGCACTTCCACTTCACCGGATTCACGGATCACACCTGCAATAGCACCTGCTACGAGATTGGGACTGGACTTTGCGGATACTTTCAGAATTTCCATCGTTTTTTGTCTCCTTACGTAATTTTTGTGAAAACGCCTTGACGGGTTACACCTATATTATAACAGATTTCACAAAAAGTGCAACACTTCTTTTCAGAACTCCGAAAGTTCTATTCTTGTGACAAGATTCGCGGTCATATTATTGGTATTTATGTCCACTTCGATGCCTTGGAATGTAACTGCGCCCTCTGCGAGCTCAAATTTGACCGGCATTTTGCACCGGAGCTTGCGAATGATGCAGTCGGTGTCAACACCGAGCGCACTCTCTGTCACCCCGCACATTCCGAGGTCGGTGACGTATGCACTGCCGCCCGGAAGAATTCTTGCGTCCGCGGTCGGGACATGGGTGTGCGTACCGACGATGACGTTGATTTTACCGTCAAAGCAGTGCGCGAGCGCAATTTTTTCGGAGGTAGCTTCGGCGTGAATATCCATCAGCGAGAGGTCAAATTTGCCCTCACAGCGCTTCAGAATCTTCTCGACCGTGCGAAAGGGACAGTCGAGCGCATCCATAAAAACGGTGCCCTGTACATTTATGCACAAAAGCCGCCAACCGTCGCAATCGAGGATCGTGTAGCCCGATCCGGGGTCTTCGTCGGGATAGTTGGCAGGGCGGATGATCTGATCGCTGTCGTCGAGGAAGGAATAGAGGTCTCGCTTTTGCCAGATGTGGTTGCCGCCCGTGATCACGTCCACCCCCGATGCGAGCAGCTGCTTCGCGGTAGCCGCCGACAGCCCGTTGCCCGTGTCTGCATTCTCCCCGTTGAGCATTACAAAGGAAATCCCCCGCTCCTTGCGGATCTTCCAGAGATTTCTGCACAGCTTCTCGGCGGCAACAGGTCCCACCGCATCACCTAAACACAGTATTTTCATGATTTTCTCCTTGCAGGGGTTTCACCCCTGCACCCCGGTCGCTTTCTTAAAAGAAAGCGACACAAAGAACTTTCTTGAAGCTCGGCAAATACTTGCCGAGCAGATTTGATATTTTCTCCACAAAACGCTATTATATTCCGGCGCAACAAGCATTTGTCGCGCCTTATAAAAGTTCTTGAGGGGATTCTTAAGGGGAACTTCTTTCAAGAAGTTCCCCTTAAGTTTCTTATTCGCATATTTCATAATATATCAGGTCGTTGCGTATATGTTCAGTCGGCAAAGCCGAGCCAATCAGCCACTTTACTCTATATTACTCTATATGTGAAGCCGTAAGGCTGAAAATTATTTAGCGTAGTCAACGGCACGGCTTTCACGCACAACGTTGATCTTGATCTGTCCGGGGTACTTGAGTTCTCCCTCGATCTTCTGAGCGATCTCTCGCGCAACGAGGATCATCTGCTGATCGGAAACGACCTCGGGTTTTACCATGATACGCACTTCTCTGCCCGCCTGGATTGCGAAGGACTTCTCCACACCGGGGAAGCTTTCAGCGATTTCCTCCAGCTTTTGCAGGCGTTTGATGTAGTTTTCAAGATTTTCTCTTCTCGCACCCGGTCTTGCCGCCGAAATAGCGTCAGCCGCCTGTACGATGAAGGCGATCGGCGTTTTCGGATCTACGTCTCCGTGATGCGCCTCGATCGCGTGAATGATCTCCTTGCTTTCCTTGTACTTCTTGGCGAGATCAACGCCGATCTGTACATGGCTGCCTTCGGTCTCATGCGTGAGTGCTTTACCGATATCATGGAGCAGACCCGCACGCTTAGCGACCGTGCTGTCAACGCCCATCTCATCGGCGATCATGCCCGAGAGCAGCGAAACCTCGATCGAATGATCGAGCACGTTCTGACCGTAGCTGGTGCGGTAGCGCAGGCGTCCGAGGGTCTTGACCAGCTCACCGGGGATACCGTGGATGCCCGTTTCAAAGGTTGCACGCTCGCCTGCCTGTTTGATCGATGCTTCGACTTCCTTCTTTGCCTTCTCGACCATCTCCTCAATGCGGGCAGGATGGATTCGACCGTCGGCAATGAGCTTCTCGAGCGCCAGTCTTGCAACTTCCCTTCTCACGGGATCGAAGCAGGAAACGGTGATCGCCTCGGGGGTATCGTCGATGATGAGATCGACGCCGGTCAGCGTTTCGACGGTGCGGATGTTACGACCTTCACGGCCGATGATCCGTCCCTTCATGTCATCGTTGGGCAGGGGCACGACCGACACGGTCGCCTCAGCCACATGATCGGATGCCAGCCGCGAGATTGCCAACGAGATAATGTTCTTCGCCTTCTCGTCAGCCTCTTCCTTCAGGTTCTCTTCGATCTCCGCGAGTTTCATCGCAGCTTCGTACTTCGCCTGTTCTTCGATCTGTCCGATGATTTCGGCTTTTGCCTGTTCGACCGTCAGCCCCGACAGCTCCTCCAGCTTTTCGAGCTGCTGCTGCTTGATGGCTTCGAGTTCTTCAGCTTTTGCCGTGTTGTTTTTGATCTTACTGTCCAATACTTCTTCTTTGCGCTCGAGCTGTTCGATCTTGCGGTCAAGCGTTTCCTCGCGGGCAGCCACACGACGTTCCGAACGGGTCACCTCGTTGCGTCTGTCCTTGATTTCCTTTTCGCTTTCCTTCTGAGCCTTCATGATCTCTTCTTTGGCTTCGAGCAGCGCTTCTTTTTTCTTGGTTTCGGCGGCTTTACGAGCGTCTTCGACGATCTTCTTCGCTTCCTGCTCGGCAGATCCGATCTCCGCTTCAGCAATATGCTTGCGGTATCGGATACCGACGAGGAAACCGATCACCAGCGTGACGAGACCGGCTGCTGCTGCAATGCCGATCGTGCCGCCTACTGTAATTTCCAACAGTATAGGGTTCAGCAAAATTTACACCTCCTTTTGATATTGATATAATCGGTACAAAAATTATAAATCATTTGATTTGAGTCATCTGTACAATTATACACACCGTTATTTTAATCCTTTTCGGCTGTTCTGTCAATAGCTATCGGCTCTTTCACAAAAATTTTATATTTTTTTCATATTTACAAAAGCAATACCCCGCCGAAAAGCGGGGTAAACAGCCTATTTACACGCAGGGAAAGAATTCGATATGCGCTTCCATTGCCTTTCGCTTGGCTTTGCCCAGCCGTGCCATATAATCGTCGAAGTTTTCGTTGACCACGGCATAGAGCTTTTTCGATTCGGTCGCCACGAGCGAGGTCGCGAAATCGGCGAAGCGGTCGCGGTCACTGCGATCATACACCTTGAAGCGGATCGAGCCGTCGTTGGTAACTGCGGCGAGCATCACCGGATCGGCAGGCACGAAGGTCGTGATCTCGCGGATATCGACCATCGACACCGTGTAGATCCAAACGATCTCGCCCTTGGCTGCCGCCGCCGTCTTGCGGATCTTCTCGAAATCGGATGCGATCCAGTTGCGCACCGACGGTTCTTCCGAGCGTGCCTTGATCGTCTGCGCCGCGGGCACGGTAAAGCCCCAGTGCTTCAGATAAGCCGAAATGATGCGGGTGGACACGCCCGTCTGCAGTCGATCTGCCGCAAGCTGACGAGCCGTAAACTTATCCCAAAGTCCCGCTGTGCCGACGCCGCATTCGTGCGGCAGTGAGTTGACCAGTCTGCCGACGATATCCTCCTCCTGTTCGGGGGTCAGGATCAGGTCAGCCGTACCGCCAACCTCCTCAAGCCTTGCCGCATAGCGGTCGTAGCTCTCGAGAATGAGGGTGATCTCTTCAACGAAAGCGCCCGACAGCATACTGATCTCTTCGGCGCTCTTGCCGGTTTTCGCCATCATCACCACTTCACGCTGACCATCGAGCTTCATCTTGCTTTCGGTGCAGCGGAAGCCCTTGAGCGATTCGGAAAGCTGATGGCGCTTTTCAGCCTCGATCCGACGGGCAGTCATCAATCTGGTCTGCTTTTCGGTAGCGGCAACAACACGGATCCGACGGTGCAGACGAAGCGTCGGCAGAGCGATCACGCCCGTCACGACAGGCACCTGAAGCAGGTAGAAGGTCACGAGCGAGCTGAACCAGCTTGCATCGCAGAGCCGCATGATCAGCAGGGTCAGAAGCGAAACGAGCAGTACCGAAGCCGAGGGGATCAAGCTCCAGTAGATCACCTTTTGCTTGGCAAGGTAGTATTCAGCAACGACCACGCCGAAGGAAAGCCCCACTGCCAGCAGGCAGAGCAACAAAAAAACTACAAAAGTCACACAAACACATCCTAACTTAAACTATAAAACGCCGATCCCACTCGGCAACAGGTGTTATACGGTTATTTTACTACATTTTTTCCGATTTGTCAACTATAAATGAGCGACGGAGGGGGGTATCGCAATTGTAAACATTGGGTGAGGAGCAGTTTGCACGCAATAACGGAACATGCGGCACCCCTTCTGTCATCCTGAGCGAAGGGCGTAGCCCGTAGTCGAACTTTTGCGGCTTGCCGCAAAAGCGCGAGGCGTTAGCCGAAGCGGGATCTATTATGAACTTCGACCAGCCGCCCGTGATCCCACCTCACTCCGCTCGGTGCTTTTTCGTCCGTGTCATCCTGAGCGTAGCCGAAATCCGAGCATAGCGAGGATCAAACGATGCGCCGCATCGTTTGGGATCGCGGACGAAAAAGTTCGGCTCGCTTCGCTCGCTCAGGATGACACGGGCGGTGCTGCATTGATCTGCCATCCCGAGAGAATGGCGCGTCAGCAGCACCTCCGCGCGAGCCGAATGTGAAATTCCGGACGATACAAGCCCCTACACACTCCTGAGAATATCCCCCGCCTTCAGCGGTCTGTCCGAGGCGATCGAGAAGCGCATCTGCGGATGCGGGCAGGATTCGATCGCCTCGCCCGCTTCGTTTTGCATTCCTTCCACGAAGAAGGGGGTGCCGACACTGCCCGGTGTGAGCAGCTCGACCGTCGAGCGATCGAACAGCTTATTTTTCTGCACGAGGGTCGCCCTGCCGCTTGCCTCGTCATAAGCTTCGACCACCGCAAGGTAGCCCTTTTCTTTCAGGTAGCCGGGCTCGGTGACCGTCTGGGCGTTCTCGCCCGTGGCATCGAACCAGTAACCCGTGCAATATTCGCGGTGCGAGACGCTCTCGAGCTCCTTTTTCCAGCGCGCATCGTAGCGGTAGCTACTCGGATCGGCACGGTAAGCGTCGATCGCCATACGGTAAGTATTGGCGCAAACGGCGGCGTAATACGCCGATTTCATGCGTCCTTCTATCTTAAAGGAAGCAACGCCGCTCTCCATGAGTTCGGGAATGTGCTCGATCATGCACATATCCTTACTGCTCATAATGAAGCTGCCGCGCTCGCTCTCCTCCACGGGGAATCGGATGCCCGGGCGCTTGACCTCTTCGATCTCGTACATCGTATATTCCCATCTGCAGGGCTGTGCGCACATTCCTCGGTTGGCGTCACGTCCCGTGAGGTAGTTCGAGAGCAGGCAACGCCCACTGTAGGACACGCACATAGAGCCGTGGATAAAGCATTCGAGCTCAAGCTCGGGCGAAATGCGCTTTTTGATCTCCTCAATCTCGCGAAGTGTGAGTTCTCTTGCGAGCACGACACGGCTCGCCCCCTGCTTCTGCCAAAAGTCGCAGGTCGCGTGCGAGCAGGCGCCCGCCTGCGTGGAAATATGAAGCGCCACCTCGGGAAGCATTTCTCGCGCGAGCGCCATCACGCCCACGTCCGCGACGATGAGCGCATCGGGCGGGCAGTCGCGCAGGCTGTCGAAATACTCGGCAAGCGCCTCGTACTCGTACCATCTCGGCAGGATATTGACGGTCAGATAGACCTTCTTCCCTCTTTCATGCGCATAACGCACCGCCTTTTTCAGCTCGTCCACGTCAAAATTGTCTGCCGCGTATCTCATCCCGAATCGCTTCCCTGCGAGATACACCGCATCGGCGCCGTACAAAAACGCCGCCCGCATCTTCTCAAAATTGCCTGCCGGCAGTAGTAATTCTTGCATGATTTATCTCCATCCTGCAGGGGCTCTGCCCCTGCACCCCGGTCGCTTTCTTGAAAGAAATCGACGCAAAGAACTTTTCTTGAGCCGACGAATACTCGTCGGCAGGTACTATACCATTTAGCTTCACAAAGCCAAGGAAGAGGGGGTGAGAACTCGAGAGAGGGGGAGAAAACTTCGGCGATTGAGATG
>CAYRQA010000003.1:0-34534 GCA_964426285.1 uncultured Lachnospiraceae bacterium
CTTGCCTTCTCACCGAAGATGGCACGGAGCAGTCTTTCTTCTGCGGTCAGCTCGGTCTCGCCCTTGGGAGTGACCTTACCGACCAGAATGTCGCCTGCGCGAACCTCAGTACCCTTGCGGACGATACCTTCTGCGTTCAGATCCTTGAGTGCGTCGTCGCCAACGTTGGGAATCTCACGGGTGATCTCTTCCGGACCGAGCTTGGTGTCGCGGGCTTCGTGGGTGTATTCCTCGATGTGGATCGAGGTGTAAACGTCGTCGCGAACGAGACGTTCATTGAGCAGTACGGCGTCCTCGTAGTTGTAACCTTCCCAGGTCATGAAGCCGATGAGCGGGTTCTTACCAAGTGCGATCTCACCGTTGGAGGTTGCGGGACCGTCTGCAATGACGCGTCCTGCATCGATATAGTCGCCCTCATTGATGATCGGGCGCTGGTTGACACAAGTGCCCTGGTTGGAGCGCTTGAACTTCTGGAGATGATAGGTATCCTTGGTGCCTTCGTCTGCACGGATGATAATCTCATCGGCAGTGACACGTTCGGCAACGCCCGAACGCTTTGCGCAGATGACAACGCCCGAGTCGACGGCTGCCTTGTATTCCATACCCGTACCGACGATCGGCGCATCGCTTACCATCAGCGGCACTGCCTGCTTCTGCATGTTCGAGCCCATCAGTGCACGCGAGTTGTCGTCATTTTCAAGGAAGGGGATGAAGGAGGTTGCGACCGATACGACCATCTTGGGCGAAACGTCCATGTAGTCTGCTTCGGAAGCGTTGACCTCGAGGATCTCGCTTCTGCGGCGGGCAGCGACCTTCGCGTTGACGAAGCGCTGGTTCTCGTCGAGGGGCTCGTTTGCCTGCGCAACGGTGTAGTTGTCCTCAACGTCGGCAGTCATATACTCGACTTCATTGGTGACGATCGACTCAACGTAGTTGCCGTTTTCGTCGTATACCTTCTTGACCTTGCGGTAGGGGGCTTCGATGAAGCCGTATTCGTTGATGCGGGCGTAGGTGGAGAGGTAGGAGATCAGACCGATGTTCGGACCTTCGGGGGTCTCGATCGGGCACATACGACCGTAGTGGGTGTAGTGTACGTCGCGGACGTCGAAGGATGCGCGGTCACGTGACAGACCGCCGGGACCGAGTGCCGAGAGACGGCGCTTGTGGGTCAGCTCTGCCAGCGGGTTGTTCTGATCCATGAACTGAGACAGAGGAGACGAACCGAAGAAGTCGCGGATGGCGGTGACGATCGGACGGATGTTGATGAGCGATTCGGGGGTGAGGCTTTCGCTGTCCTGAACGGTCATACGCTCCTTGACGATCTTATCCATTCTCGAGAAGCCTATGCGGAGCTGATTCTGGAGCAGTTCGCCTACGCTGCGCAGACGGCGGTTGCCGAGGTGGTCGATGTCATCGACCGTGCCGCAGTCGTGGGAGAGGCATACGAGGTAGTTGACCGATGCGAAGATGTCGGCTTTGGTGATATGCTTGGGGCAAAGGAGCGCGGTCTTCTCTTTACAAGCCTTGATGAGCGCTTCTCTGTCGTCGGTGCCGACTTCACTCACGATCTCGGTCAGTGCCATGTAGTCGCACTTTTCCTTGATGCCCGCTTCCTTCAGGTCGAAGCCAAGAAGTGCTTCGGGGTAGATGGTGCCGTTCGAGAAGACCTTGACCTCGTCGCCGTTTTCAAGGCGAACGTAGGCTTCGTTGACACCCGCTCTTTCGATCGCTTCTGCGATCTCGGGCGTACAGAAGGTGCCCTCATCGTAGAGGAATTCACCGGTGATGGGCGAGATCGCGGGACGGGAGAGTTCCTTGCCCTCGATACGCTTGCCGATGGCAACCTTCTTATTGTACTTGTAACGACCGACAGGCGCAAGATCATAGCGCTTGGGGTCGAAGAACATATTGTTGATGAGCACCTGCGCGCTGTCCACCAGCGGAGGTTCGCCCGGACGCAGACGTCTGTAGATCTCCTTGAGCGCCTCTTCCTCTGCGGTCGTGCCGTTCTTGACCGCTTCAGTGTTCATGCCGTCCTTCTCGATAGTCGCAAGGATCTTAGTGTCCTCGCCGAAGAGGCCGGTCAGATCAGAGTCATTGCCCAGACCCATTGCACGCAACAGGACGGTAACGGGGATCTTGCGGTTTTTATCGATACGAACGTAGAAAACGTCGTTGGCATCGGTCTCGTATTCAAGCCAAGCGCCGCGATAAGGGATGATCTGTGCGGTGTAGACCTTCTTGCCCGACTTGTCGATCTGGCTGTCGTAGTACATACCGGGCGAACGGACGATCTGCGAAACGATGACACGCTCTGCACCGTTGATGATGAAGGTGCCGTTATCGGTCATCAGCGGGAAATCGCCGACGTAGATGACGCGGTCGATGACTTCCTCGGTATTCTTATTGTAGAGACGAACCTTTACGCGCAGGGGCGCGGCGAAGTTTACGTCGCGGTCCTTGCACTCTTCTTCGGGGTATTTGGGCTTTTCGTCGAGTGTGTAGTCAATGAATTCAATGTAAATGTTGCCGGAGTAGTCCACAATGGGCGATACGTCCCGCAGCACCTCTTGCAGTCCCTCGTCCAGAAACCATTTGTAGGATTTCTTCTGAACCTCGAGCAGATCCGGCATATCGAGCACTTCGTCGATCTTGGAAAAACTCATTCTCGTCGTGGTTCCGAGCTGGCGTGGTTTTACCATATACACTTTTCCTCCATTTTTGCAAATAAATAGACCATACCTGTTATCTTTCATCTTTTCGTTCAAAAACAATTTACAAATTCTACTCCTGCGGCATTCTGGTTAAAGCCGAATCATAAGCCGAACCGTTCGTTATTTTGATCGAAAGCGTAAAAACACGGGTATGACCTCGTTTTTGCTCTGATATTTTGCGGTTTTGGCCGTCATTTTGGCACAAACCCCATTTCATCGGCATGGCAATAGCCATATTTACCGATTTTATTGGATGTTAACATCATACCATATTCTTTTCGATTTGTCAAGCGCCCTTCGTTATTTTTTTTACAATTTTTAAAAAAATTTCAAAAAAAGACTTGCATTTTTCTTTCATTTATGGTATGATACATGGGTAATAAGTTTGAAAGGGTTCTATCGGACGGCGAATGCCTCAAAACGCTTCCCCGTCGATCGGCAATAGACCCGCGAACAACCACTCTAAGGAGGTGTACTCAATGCCGAATATCAAATCCGCTAAGAAGCGTGTGCTCGTAACCGAGACCAAGACCATGCAGAACAAGATGTTCAAGTCCGCTTACAAGACCGCTATCAAGAAGTACGAGGCTGCAGTTGCTGCAGGCGATAAGGAACAAGCAATCGCACTTTACAAGGCTGTTGTCAAGAAGGTGGATCAGGCTGCCGCAAAGGGCATCATTCATGCGAATGCTGCTGCAAGAAAGAAGAGCCGGTTCACTCTGATGCTCAACAAGCTGGGTGCCTGAACCTAAAGAAGACAAACCGAGGGAAACCTCGGTTTTCTTTTTCTCTTCCCTGCTTCAGTATACCGCTCTCATCGGGCAACCGAGAGAGCGGTACTGTTTTATTCGGATTCCTCAATGAGTTCGCGCACGCGGAGCATAACACCGCAGTCCGCAGCGATCTGACGGCACTTTTCGATGTCCTCGTCGGGGATGGTCTTTTCGACGACCGAGAAAACCACCTTCGGTACGTACTTGCTCGCCTTTTTGGCGAAATCCTGAAGGGCATCATAGGCTGCCTCACCGTAGTCGCTGTGGCAGATCGCCTGATAGCTTGCCGCGTCGGCGGTGTTGAGCGAGATCGAGATGCAGTCCACCAGCCCCGCCAGCTCGGGGGTGACGTCGCAGCCTGCGATCAGGTTGCCCTGTCCGTTGGTATTGATGCGGATGGGGAGATCGCAGCTCGCCTTCACCCGACCCGCGACTGCGAGGATGTCGTCGATGCGCTCGGTCGGCTCTCCGTAACCGCAGAAGACCAGTTCGCTGTATTTCGTGAGGTCGCGGGCAAATATGCTCTCACAGATCTCCTCCACAGTAGGCTCACGATCGAGCCAAAGGTCGCCGTAAAAGCTTTCTACCGTGGCACGCACGCAAAATTCACAGGCGTTCGAACAGCGGTTGGTGGTGTTCACATACAGTCCGCTGCCCACTTCATAGGTAATTGTCATAATGCTTCCTCAATTCTGAAGAGTTTCCGCGTATTTTCGATCGTTTGATGGGCGAAAACCTCGGGATCAACGCCGCGCAGTTCTGCCGCCTTGATCCCCGTATAGGCAACGTTGCCCGAATCGTTGCGCTTGCCGCGCATGGGGACGGGCGAGAGGTAAGGCGCATCGGTTTCGACCAGAATGCGGTCAGAGGGGATCGCTTTGACCACTTCGGCGACCCGTGCGGCGTTTTTGTAGGTAATGACCCCCGAAAAGGAGATGTACCAGCCCTTTCTCACGAGCTGGAGCGCCATTTCGGCACTCGCCGAGCAGGAATGCAGCACGCCCGTGACCTTGGGGTGAGCGCAGAGCAGATCGAAGATGTCGCCGTGCGCTTCCCTATCGTGGATGATGACGGGCAGATCGACCTCCTCGGCAAGCGAGAGCTGTGCATCGAGCCACTGCTTCTGCACCTCTCTCGGCGGGTTCGAATCCCAGTAATAGTCGAGCCCGATCTCGCCGATCGCCTTGACCTTGGGGTGCGCAAGCAGGGGACGCATGGCATCGAGCGTCTCGTTCAAACCGCCTTCATCGTAAATATTCTCGGGATGAATACCGACCGCCGCGTAAAAGTGCGGGTATTGCTCGGCAAGCTCGATCTGAGCCGCCGCCGAGCAAAGATTGACGGCGGCGCCGAGGATCGCCGTCACATGGGTGGCAAACAAGCCCGCAAGGAGGGTGTCTCGCTCCTGCGGGCTGAATTTTTCATCGTCATAGTGCGCGTGGCTGTCAAACCAGCGCAGATTGTTCTCTTGCATAGTTTCTCTCTTATCCGCCGATTTTCCTGAGCTTTTCAAGCACAGCGCTAAAATAAGGCGGCAATTCGCTTGTAAAATAGAGGTTTTCGCCTGTCGTGGGATGCACGAAACCGATCGTTCGGGCGTGCAGACACTGCCCGCAGACCAGCGAAGCATTTTGCTTTTCGAAGGTGGAATGACCGCCGCCGTAGAGGGTATCACAGAGCAGCGGATGTCCCGTCGACGAGAGATGCACTCTGATCTGATGGGTGCGCCCCGTTTCGAGCACGCACTTCACGTGAGTGAAGCCCGCGAAGCCCTCGAGCACCTCCCAATGGGTGAGCGCAGGCTTCCCGCCCTGTACGATCGCCATCTTCTTGCGATCGCTCGGATGCCGACCGATGGGAGCGTCGACGCTTCCCTTTTCCTCGCGGAAGCGTCCGACTGCGATCGCCTCATAGGAACGCAGGAAGCTGTGCACCTGTATCTGCTCGGCAAGCGCAAGGTGCGCACGGTCGTTTTTGGCAACGATGAGCAGTCCGCTCGTGTCCTTGTCGATGCGGTGAACGATGCCCGGGCGGATCACACCGCCGATGCCCGACAGCGAGTCCTTGCAGTGATAGAGCAGTGCGTTCACCAGTGTACCCGTATAGTTGCCGGGTGCGGGATGAACGACCATCCCCTTGGGCTTGTTGACCACGAGCAGATCCCCATCCTCGTAGACGATGTCGAGCGAAATCGGCTCGGGCAGGATATCGGCAAGCTGCGGAGGGGGGATCACCAGTGAAATGGTGTATCCCGCCTTGATTTTGGCGTTTTTGGGCGCATTTTTGCCATTGACCGACGCATGACCTGCATCGATCAGCTTTTGTACAGCCGAACGGGTCAGCCCGCTGTGTGCGGCAAGGAGTGCATCGAGCCGACTGCCGACCTCATCCGCCTCGGCTGTCCATTCGAGCAGATCTGTCTGCTCGTCGGACACAAGTTCGAGCGGCTCTTTCATGTGCGCTCACCGTCTTGCGGTTCATCTGAGGCATTGTCGGGGCTTCCCGCTTCGTCGCTCACCCCAGCAGGGTTCTTCGGGTGGGATTTTTTGTAATCCTTGACCTCTTCGATGATGACGAAGAGGACAAAGAGCGCCGCGCCCACACAGACAAAGCAGTCTGCTACGTTGAAAATGTAGCTCCAGATGCCGCGGAAATCGATAAAATCGATGACGGCACCGCTGCCCATCACTTCTCCGTTGAACACGCGGTCGATCATGTTGCCGATACCGCCCCCGACAATCATCGAGAAGCTGACGGTATAGCCCCAACTGACCTTGCCCGAGAAGAGCACGATCGCTACTGTAAGCAGGACGATCGAGAGGGTGGAGAGCACCAAGAAGACCCAGCGGTTATCGGCAAGCATACCGAACGCTGCGCCTTCATTGAGAATATAGGTGATATGGAAAAAATCCTTGATCACAGGGATGCTCTCGCCAAGGGTCATGGTTTTTACCACGACCCATTTGGAGAGCTGATCAACCAGCACGACCGCCGCAATCACGGCGACAAAGAGCGCCACCTTGCGCAGGTCGATTTTGATCAAAGACCGAGTACTTTTTGGCATCTCTTGCATAAGAATCCTTCCGAATCTTTGTGTCCTTCGGTCGCGTACATCCAGCAGCGGTCGCACTTTTCACCGTCTGCGGTCTCGACCAGCACACCGAGCTTGCCCTCGCTGAAGGCTTCCTCGGGCGCACTGTCGGTGGTCACCGACACGCCCGATACGATGAAGATCGATGCGAGCTCGTCGCCGAATCCCTCGAGCAGGGCGGCAGATTCGCTGTCAGCGTAGAGGGTGAGCTTCGCGTCAAGCGACTTGCCGATCTTCTTATCGGCACGTGCGAGCTCGAGCGCCTTCATCACGTCGTCACGCAGCTCGAAGAGTGCGTTGTACTTCGCCTCGACTGCCTCAAAGCGCCGGTCGGCGTTTTCATCGGGCATCGAGGACAGCATAACGTGACGTGCGTCCTCGTCTGCGGTATGGGGCATTGCCTCCCACAGCTCGTTCGTGGTGAAGGAGAGGATGGGTGCCATCAGACGGGTCATTGCGCTCAGCACGATATACATCGCCGACTGCGCACTTCTTCTGATCGCGGCATCCTTCTTTTCGGTATATACTCTGTCCTTGCTGATATCGATATAGAGCTTGGACAGATCGTTGGTGCAGAAATTGTTGAGCGCCTGGCAGATCAGGTGGAACTCATAGTGGTCATATGCCTCTCTGACAACCTTGGTGAAGGCATTGAGACGGGCGATGATCCACTGATCGATCGGGAGCATATCGGCGGGAGAGACGAGGTCGGTGTTCGGATCGAAGTCGTCACCGAGGTTTGCGAGCAGGATGCGGGCAGTGTTGCGGAATTTACGGTAGGATTCCGAAAGCTGCTTGAAGATGACGTCCGAGCAACGCACATCTACTCTGTAATCGGCAGATGCGACCCAGAGACGGACGAGGTCAGCGCCGTATTTCTTGACCATATCCTCAGGATAGACCGAGTTGCCCTTCGATTTGTGCATGGCTTCGCCCTTGCCGTCAACCACCCAGCCGTGGGTGAGGATCTGACGGTAGGGTGCGCCCTTGCCGAGTGCGCCGACTGCGCAAAGCAGCGACGACTGGAACCAGCCTCTGTACTGGTCAGCGCCCTCAAGGTAGAGGTCAGCGGGCCACTTCATCTCAGGGTTGCCCTCGAGCACTGCATAGTGCGAGGAGCCCGAATCGAACCAACCGTCGAGCGTGTTGGTCTCTTTATTGAATGCCTTCGATCCGCAGCAGGGGCAGGCATAGGCCTCGGGAAGCAGTTCGGAAGCCTCTTTGAGGAACCATGCGTTCGAGCCTTCCCTGCCGAAGATCTCGGAAACTTTTGCAATGGTCTCGTCGTTGCAGATCTCCTTGCCGCAGTCTGCGCAGTAGAAGACGGGGATGGGCAGCCCCCAATGACGCTGACGCGAGATGCACCAGTCGGCACGGTCGCGAACCATCTGCGCGATGCGGTCGCCGCCCCATGCGGGCAGCCAGTCTACCTCTTTGCAGGCATCGACTGCGGCATCCTTGAAGGCATCGACCGAGCAGAACCACTGAGGGGTCGCACGGAAGATGATCGGATGCTTGCAGCGCCAGCAGTGCGGATACTGGTGGACGATCTCCTCTGATGCGAAGAGCGCGCCCGTCTGCTTCATATCCTCGAGGATGGCATCGCTCGATTCGGCGTAGAACATTCCCGCGAATTTGCCTGCGTCAGCGGTCTGATAGCCGCGGTCGTCCACGGGGACGATGACGTCGATGTTGTAACGGCGGGAGGTCACGTAGTCGTCCGCACCGAAGCCGCCTGCGGTATGTACACAGCCCGTACCGCTTTCCATGGTGACGTAGTCGGCGTTTGCGATGAGCGAAGTGCGGCCAAGGAAGGGATGCTGTGCTGTCATGTACTCGAACGCCTTACCGTTCATTTCCTTTACGGTAGTATATTCCTCGATGCCCGCCGCCTTCATGGCAGTTTCAGCCAGCTCGCTTGCGACGATGTAGTATTCGCCGTTTGCCGAGATGACCGAATAGAGCGCATCGGGGTTGAGGGCGATCGCCTGGTTGCCTGGAAGCGTCCATGCGGTGGTCGTCCAGATGACGAAATAGGTCTTGTCAAGGTCGCAAACGTCGGCGAGCACGCCCTTATCGTCTGCTACCTTGAATTTTACGTAGATAGAGGTACACTTGTCCTCCTGGTACTCGATCTCGGCTTCTGCGAGCGCAGTTTCATCGTGCGGGCACCAGTATACGGGCTTCATGCCCTTGTAGATATAACCCTTCTTGAACATCTCACCGAAGACCTTGATCTCCTTGGATTCGAAGGCGGGCGACATGGTGGTGTAGGGATGCTCCCAGTCAGCCAGTACGCCGAGGCGCTTGAAGGATTCCATCTGAATGTGCACGTACTTATCGGCGAATGCCTCGCAAGCCGAGCGGAATTCGGGGATCGACATCTTCTTGCGGTCGAGCTTATTCTGCTTGATGATCGCAGACTCGATGGGCATACCGTGGTTATCCCAACCCGGGATGATCGGTACGCGGTGACCGGTCATCATCTTCGAACGGTTGATGAAGTCTTTGACGATCTTGTTGAGCGCAGTACCCATGTGGATATTGCCGTTCGAGAAGGGAGGGCCGTCGTGCAGCACGAAGGTGGGCTTATCAGCGTTCTTCTGATTGATCAGACGGTAGAGGTCGATCTTCTTCCAGCCCTCGAGCATTTCGGGCTCTCTCTGGGGGAGATTGGCGCGCATCGAAAAGTCTGTTTTGGGCAGATTCAGCGTTTGTGTATAATCTTTAGACATGGCTAATGGTGTCTCCTTTGAATTCTGTATTTATCAAAAACCTCGGAGGGTTAGTTTACTTCATCGATCGGCTTGCCGAAGATGATCGTCTCGGCTTCGGTGACCTCGAGCGAGATCTGCCCTGTGCCAAATGTACCGGTCGATTCGAGATCGTCGGGCATCGGGGCGTCGAAGCCGAGAGTGTCCCCCTCGCGCACGGTCGGGATCTCCTGCGTCGATTCCCTCGCCTTCTGATCGGCATTCATCAGACTGTCGAGCATCGAATCGTCGATCTCAACCTTGGGAATCACGCCGATCCCCTCGGTCGGATGGGTCTTGGCTGCCGTCTCAACGTCGAGCACGACCTGACCGATGACCTTCGAGGTATATTCATCGGCATTCAGCTTCCACTGACCACCGTCCTCCCCTTCGGGCGAGATCTTTTCGAGAAATTCGATATGCTCCTGATAGAGGGTGAACATTCTCGATTTGAAATCGGTCACCTGATTTTTAAGCGCCTGCAGGGTGTCCTGCTGATTCTCGACCTCGGTATGGAAATCGTTGAGCAGCTTCGCACACTTTTCCTTCGTGCTCTGCAAAATCAGCTCCGAACGGTCGTCAGCTTCCTTGATAATGCGATTGCCCGCATTCTGTGCATTGACCAGCGCACGTCTGATGGCATCTTCGTTCTTTCTGAACTGGTCGAGCTCCGCTTCACCCGCGGCATATTTACGCTCAAGCTCGTTGTAGGCACGGTAGAGCTCTGTGTATTTTTCGATCATGAAATCGATGTGTTCATCGACTTCGGTGGGATTATATCCTTTGATAGCCGTTTTAAACGGCTTATTTTGCAATTCATATGGGGGTAGCATAGTGTCACCCTTCTTTCGTCGTATCTATGTATCTGAGGGAATCTGGCTCAATCAGTTATACCGCTTGGCGGACAGACGAATCCTGTCTTTTTTGGTTACGGTAAGCGTTTCGATCTTGAATTTTCCGACGCCCCGCACCGAGATGACCGATCCCTCTGCGATCTCCTCGGACGGTCGCGTGCAAACGCGATAATCGAGCGAAACATCGCCTCGCTCGGTCGCTATCTTCGCTTTTTCGCGCGAAATGCCGGCAAAAGCCGCCACCGCACAGTCAAGCCGTTCGGAGGCGATCACATCGGTAAAGGGAACGAAGCTCCGCTTGTAGCCCTCGATGAGCGCACGCTCGCAGAGCGAGACCTTGACCTTGTCCGCACCTACCCGCTCGAGCGGGGATGGCTCAGACAGCAAAAACTGAGCGACCGGAGGCTGCGCAAAGAGAACCGCTCCCCAGTCAAAGAGGAGAATGTCTCCCATTGCGCTCCGGTCGATGCCGAGCGCCGTCAGAGCGCCCAAAAAGGAGCGGTGGGTAAGCTTCACGTATCCGCTGGTGCGGATGGCGATCGGCAGGAAGAAATCGTCGGTATCGAGCATATCTTCTTCCATGTAGTCGGGCAGAAATATAGCAAGCGTGCGTTCGGCTTCCTCGTATCCTCCCCGAAAACAGACGTGCACAGAACTGCGCTCAAGACAAGCGGCAGCCCGCACCCTCTCCTCGGGCGTAAGAAAGGAGGAAGAGATCAGTATGCCCTGCTCTGCCCTGTCGGCAAACTCATCCAGCCGCGCATAAAAAAATTCTTCTTCGTTCATATATACACCACGGGCAGTGCCGACTGGATCAGCACGATCGCGATCATAGTCGCCATATAGGGAATATCGAGTACAAAATCGTCAAATGCCCCGAACTTCCCGAAGAGAACGCGCAACGGGTAGATGAGCGGCTCGGTGGCGTAGTAGAGGAATTTCGAAATGCGACTGTCTTCGTCCATCACGAAGATCGAGCAGATCGCTCTGAGCAGCATCAATATCTGCGCCGCTACCAGCGCCACGTAGATGCCCTGAACAAATATATACAGGATATAGATCAGCTGTTCCACAGAATACCCACCTTACCGCTCTTTTGCTTGGAAATGCTTAGAAATTATCGAAGGAATCGCGCATACCGCTCTTGGGCTGCGGCTTTTCACCGGTCAGCATCTCGCCCGAGACCGATACGTTGCTGGGCGTGATGATGAATGTATTGTTGGCGACCGCCTTGATCTGTCCGTCGATCGAGTAAGAAACGCCGTTCAGGAAGTCAACGATGCGGTTGGCAACTTCCTTGCTGGTCGCCTCGAGGTTAAGCACAACTGTGCATCTGTTGAGCAGGTAATCTGCGATCTGTCCGACCGAGTTGAAACTCTCGGGACGAACGACCTTGAGCTCGATCGCGCCGCCGTTGGACTTGGGGGCAGTGGTACGGGTCGCCTCGGTTTTGTTGTCGGTGTAAGCCATTGTTTTTTCCTCTACTTTCTCTTTTTCTTTTTTCAGTTCTTCCTTTACTTCGATCTCCTCGTCGAATTCTTCGAGGCTCTCGTCCTCTTCGTCAGCTGTAAACAAGCCGTTCAAAATGCCTTTGATTCCCATATTTTATTCCTCCGTTTTTATAGTTTCGGCTTTCGCCGGATAAAGTCTGTTTCCGAACAAAGCGCTTCCGACCCGAACCAGATCGGAGCCGTTTTGCAGGGCTATCTCGTAGCTGTCCGACATTCCCATCGACAAAATGGGAAGTCTCTCTCTATTATGGTATTTTTTGCGGAAAATGTCAAGAAAAATTTGCAAACTTTCGGCAAAATATTTTTCGGGCTCGTCATTTTCCGTGATTTTCGGGGGAATGACCATCATTCCGCAGACCGTAATATGTTCAAGGCGGTCGAGCTCATCGAGCAGCTCGGTCAACTCCTCGGGCATCACGCCGCCCTTGCTCGCTTCCCTGCCCACGTTTACTTCTACCAGTATATCCATCACTTTGCCGATCTTTGCGGCTCTGCGATCGATTTCGGCTGCTAATTTTATACAGTCGACCGAGTGGATCATATCCACCTTGTCTATGATATACTTGACCTTGTTGGTCTGAAGCTGTCCGATGAAGTCGATGCGCAGATTTTCCTTGTGCAGAGCGTCGTATTTTTCGAGCAGCTCCTGCACACGGTTTTCGCCGATGCAGTCAAGTCCCAGATGGTCAATCGCATAATTGATCTTCTCTGCGCTGACCGTTTTGGTCGCCGCCAACAGGGTGACTTCACGCCCGCCCGATGCCCTCGCGATCTTCGCCCGCACGTCGGCAAAGCGGGCTTTCATCTCTTCGGCTTGAGCCGGGCTAATCGATGATCTTTCCAACATACAGATCCTTTCCTTTCACAATGATGCGGTCGTAATATTGAAGCATCTTGTATTTGCCTGTTGCCTCGGCGTCGGCATCGACCGTCACCACGCCGTCCTGCACGTTAACGGGGCTGATCTCGCGGAACTCGACGATTGAGCCTCGCAGAACGTAGACGCCGCTGATGCCGTCAAGCGAGCGAACGGCGCTAATCGGTACGCGATAGCCGCTGAACTGCTCCTGCTCGATGGTGACCGTCTGAAAACGGGTGTAAGTAAAGCCCTCGGGCATCTCCTCCGACTGAAATACCAGCACGCTCTTGTCGTTGCCGTACTCGTAGACCAGTCTGGCAAGCTGCATGGTGAGCGTGCGACCGTTCTCACCGTCAAAATGAAGGGTGTAGCGCTTCGATTCACTCATACCGCGCGTTTGCTCGACCGGCAACTGGCATACCAGATACCAGTTGTAGTCGGTCACGATCTTGCCGACCGTATGCTCGGACAGCTCGGGCGTTTGCTCACCCGCTAGCACGCTCTCGAAGTCGGCAATGGTGGCATTCATCACGCCGTCGGCATCAAAAAAAGTCTCGTATCCGTCGCATTCCGAGTAGAAATAGCCGAGTTTGTCGGCGCTGAGCGTTTTACCGGGCGCACCCAGTGAAGCTTTGAGCATATTTCGCTCCTGCACGAGTGCCGCCTGTGTCTCATCGAGCGATTTGCCCGAGCGCATATCGCGCACATAGAGCATCATGAGCAGCTCATCCTCCAGCTCCCTGCTGATCGGGGCACCATCTGCAACCGCATCGCTCAGCTGTTGCCGCAATACGGCAATCCTGCGGTCTGCGGCGCTGACCGTGTAGATGCCCTTGACCGAGTTCGCCTCGGCGATCAGGTCGAGCTTGTGATCGATATTTTCGATCGCTTCAAGCTTTGAGCGGTTCTCCTCGGTGTCCGCATAGACGTCCGCCACCTGCGCACCGACCGACACACGCTCGCCGTCGGCTACCGTGTAGCCGAGATAGCCGTTCGTCTGGAGTTCCAGAACGCTTTCCGAGCGGATAATATAGCCTTGTGCGCGGATATCCTCACTCGTATCGATGCGCACCGTATCAGCCGTTTCGACCTCCTGTACCATCGATCCGCCGATCTGGAAGGCGATGTCAACGATCACGATCACAGCCGCCAATGCAAGCGCCGCATAGCCGAGTATTCGCAGTAAATATTTTTTATCCATTTTCTATGCCGCACTCCCGAATCAATCTGATTTCTACCGATAAACTATATTATATCATATATTGGCTCATTTGAGAAGCGATAATGCAAAATTTACAATATCTTCAAAGTTCTCGCCGTGACCCACGTCGTAAGGGGTGACGCCTGCCATGTGACGGAACCAGGTCAGCTGCCGCTTGGCGTAGTTGCGGCTGGCTTTCTTGATCTGCCCGACCGCTTCATCGAGCGAACAGCGCCCTTCCCTGTATGCAATAAGCTCCTTGTAACCGATCGCCTGTCCCGCAGTGCTAGCAGGATCGAGCTTCAATCGGTCGACCTCTTCAAGCAGTCCTGCCTCCATCATCACGTCGACCCTTTGATCGATGCGTCGATAGAGCCACTCGCGATCGGACGAATGGAGGAAGAGGACAGCCGCATCGTCCCGTAAAATACCCGTCTGACAGCGGCGATCCCATTCGCTTTTGGGCACGCCCGACAGCTGATAGATCTCGAGCGCACGCACCACTCGCCGTAGGTTGTTGGGATGGATCGCCGCCGCACTCTCGGGGTCGCAGGCGGCAAGCGCTCTGTGATTCTCCTCGGGAGTGTTTTGGAGCAGCCGCGCACGGAGTGCTTCATCCGCAGGCGGCGACTGCAGCTCACCCTCGGCGAGCACCTGTTGCAGATAGAGCCCCGTTCCGCCGCAGAAGATGGGCAGCTTGCCCCTGCGCTTGATATCCGCAACCGCCTTCCCTGCGGCGCTCACGTATTCGGCAAGCGAATAGTTCTCCGACGGGTCTGCCACGTCGAGCAAGTGATGGGGCACGCGCGCACGCTCGTCAGCACTCGCCTTGGCTGTGCCGACGTCCATGCCTCGATAGACCTGCATACTGTCGCAGGATATGATCTCGCCGCCCGTACGGGAGGCGACTTCGAGCGCCAATTCGCTCTTTCCGATCGCCGTCGGTCCGACGATTGCAAAAATTTCAGTCACCTTGATCGATCAATCGAACCGTCACTCGGTTCTCTTCTCCATAGCATAATTGATTACCTTATATTATAACATATCGTGTCGCAAATTGCAAGAATTTCCTTGACAAATTCGGCAAATCGGGTATACTTAATAAGGAAAGAATCGTCGGAGGTACAAGATGCCATGAACGCTGAAAATATACTGATCTGTCCCGTCTGCCGCCGCAAGCTGAATGCCGAAGAATCGCTCACCCCCACACCCGAAAGCAACAGGCGGGCGTGGAGCTGCCCCCATCGTCACAGCTTTGATATGGCATCGGCAGGCTACCTGAATCTGCTCCCGCCCTCGGGCAAGGGCATTCACGGTGATAACAAGCAAATGATCGAGGCTCGCCGCACACTGCTCGACAGCGGGCTCTACGCCCCCTTGCGGGAACGCCTGGTTTCGCTCCTGACCGACCGCCTGCAAGCCGATGCCGTCATCTGGGACAGCGGCTGCGGAGAGGGCTATTACACCGCCGAGGTCGCAAAGGCAGGAAGCAAATACCGATGGTCGGTCTACGGCTCCGATCTGTCCAAGGATGGGCTGAAGGCTGCCGCCAAGCGCTCGTCCGAGCTGACGCTCGTCGCGGCATCCTCCTATCAGCTGCCCGCGGCGACCGCCTCCTGCGATGCGCTCCTCTGCCTGTTCGCCCCCGAAGCGATCGAGGAATTCCGCCGCCTGCTCAAGACGGGCGGTCTGATGATCGAGGCAGTACCGGGTGAGCAGCACCTCTTCGGGCTCAAACAGGCGATTTACGACACGCCGTATGAGAATACCGTCAACCGTAAAGCGCCGAGCGGATTTGAGATCGCCGACTGCATCGAGCTTCGCTACAGCGTGACGCTCAATGACAAGGCGCTGATCTCACACCTTTTCGGGATGACACCCTACGCCTACCACACGAACGCAGCAGGGCTCGAGCGTGCAGCCGCTCTGACCACCCTCACGACCGACCTGCATTTTTATCTCTTCGTCTATCAGAAAATCAATGTGTAGATGCATTTTGTTGATTTTGCATAAAATATACACAAATACAGAGCAAAATTAGGGGGCTTGTTACATAATGCAACAAATTGTCGTCTGAGATTTACGATAAATTGTAAATAATTTCAAACAAAATGAAAATTTTAAAAAAATCACTAGAAAAAGACTTGACAAGAGGTTGATTTTCGTGTAAAATATGATCGTCAAAACTATATAAGGAGTGAATCAAAAATGACACGCAAACTCATTTCTCTTTTCCTCTGTGCAGCTTTTGCAGCCGGTTCACTGTCTCTGTTGGCGTCCTGTGCGGACAGCGGTAATGACGGAGATGACGGCGGTGAAGTCGCTGAGAGCCCTTCCGTGAAGGTGCCGATCGAGCTGACTTTCAAAGATCTGCCCGAGGAAGAAAGAACCATCAACATTGCCTACGTTGAAGGCGGCAACATGACGCTCACCGAGCACTCTCTGGTGGTCGATGACGACAACATTGACAAAACCGACAACGTAGACATCGCAGTTCAGACCAGAAACCAGCACGTTCAGAGCCAGCTCGGCGTCAAGCTGAACGCAATCAAGGTATCCGAGGACTTCGGTGCACTTGCTGAAGAGGTCAAGGACGAAATTTCGATCGGTTCGGGTGCATATGACCTGCTGGCAGCTTACCAGTACTACTCCATCGGTATGGCAGTATCTGACGGCACCAGCCTTGTACTCAACCTGAACAACCTCTCTGCTGTAGGTCCCGACGCCGTCAATGCAGATTACATCGATATGTACGCATCCTACTGGGGCGGTGCTTACAACGACGCTCTGTCCTACAAGCAGGCATACTACTGGCTCACCGGCGACATCGCTCTCCGTTACCTGGGCGGTATGTACTGCACCTTCGTTAACTCGAAGACCTATGCCGAGAGACTCGAAGCAGACTACGGCAACATCTACGCGATCGCAAAATCGGGCAACTGGACACTCGACATGATGATGGAAATGTCGGCTAAGTGCTACCAGGACGTAAACACCGACGATACGCCCAACGAAGGCGATAAGTTCGGTTTCGGCTTCGAAATGCAGGACCCGATCGACGGTATCGTATTTGCATCCGGCGTACAGTTCTCCTACAGAGATCCCAACACCGGCGACATCTCCCTCACTTTCAACAACCAGCACGCTGTTGATACCTCTACCAAGATGCGCGCACTCCTGAAGGATGCTGCATCCTTTGAGTTCGCTGCAACTGACTCCGAGACTGTCATGACCAACTTTGCTGCCGGCAACGTAGCGTTCACCATCAACAAGATCTTCATGTCCCAGGTTTACCTGACTGAGTTCAATGACTTCTACCTGATCCCCGCTCCCAAGTACGACACCAATCAGGCTAACTACATCACTGGTATCCATGACGGCGTAACCCTGTTCGGTATCCCGATCGACTGCTACAAGCTTCCCCAGACCGCTGCTACCCTCGAACTGATGGCTGCTTACAGCGAACAGTACGTGAAACCCGCTTACTACGACGCAGCACTGAAGAACCGTTACGTACGCGATCCTCAGGCAGCTGAGATGATCGACCTGATTCACTCTAACGTTAACACCGACTTCGTTGCAGCATGGTCCAACTCGCTTGACAACATCGTTCACGCGTACAGAGGCTATACTCCCATCGACTCTGCTTACTTCGGCAGACGTTACGATAACTGGATCAAGCTCCTCTCTGATCTGACCACCGGTCTTGAAACGGCAGCTGTAAACTAAGTTGTCTATTTAAGCAATTACCAAATAAGGACGGCATATGCCGTCCTTATTTTTGTCGCTCTACTTCCCTGTCTTAATGATCAGAAAACGGACTGTTGCAGTAATGCAACAGTCCGTTTTTAGTTTACTCAATATTCACGACCGATCAGTTAATGTCGTCTGCATCAGAGCGAAGCTCGGTGCAAAGCTCAAAGGGCTTGTGCAGTGCCGTGCGGATCGGCTTGACCGTGAAGGTGAAATCAAATTCGCGCTCGTTGAGCTGATACTTGGGATCGAGCGAGGGACCGCAAGAGTTGGAACCGCATCCGCTCATCTTGTAGTCGACCGCAAAGTAGGTGCGCTTTTCGGGCACGAGCTCGTAATCGTGTCTCGTACGATCAAGGGTCTCTGCCGAATAATGCTGTGCATTGAAGGAGAAACGCTGACCGGAGGTCACAAAGAGACCGGTACCGTCGAGTGAAGTGACCTGTGCCCAGTCGGTGTCGTAGTGCGAGGAGTTTTCCTGCGGGAAGACGTAGGGCTCGAAGTTGTCGGTGACGGTCGTCCGGAAGAGATCGCGGTAGGTCGAGAGATGCTTGTCAATGTAGCTCTCGTGCGGACCGTAGCCGTAGTAAGCGAGCTTTTCGTTGCCCTCGGGCATGACGAAGGTCATTCCGTAGCGAGGCAGGAAGGGGAATCTGTCCTCGTAGGCGTTGACTTTCACCTTCTGCGCGATCGTAAGGCTGCCGTCGGCAGAAACGGTGTAATCGATGGTCGCAGTCAGGAACTTCTGACGCATAAAGCCGCCCATTGCGATATCGGTGGTAAAGGTGATCGCATCATCGCTCTCGGCAGATACGTATGCGGCGTAGCACTTGATCTGTGCACGGTTGAAACCGTATGCCTGCCATGCGTTGCGAACGTTTCTGTCGTTATCGATCGGCGCGCGCCAAACGGTAGGTTTGACGGGTTCGTCGATCATCTGCTTGCCGCCCGATACGATCGAGGTAAGCAGACCGTGGAAGGTATCGAAGGTGTAGACCACATCGCCTGCCGAAACGGTGAGCAGATTGCCCTGCTGTACCTTCTTGACGCTGTTCGAGACGATGGGCAGAACGCCCTGTTCTGCCTTAGCGGAGAGCTCAAACTGGGTAAAGCCGACTTCGTAGCCGACGTCTGCCCAGTCGGTCGCCTCATTCTGTACGACCGAGAAATAGAGCGTGGTAAAGCCGCTGATCGATTCGGGCAGAGCGATCTCGACCATCTCCTCGCCCATCGGAGCGGTCGAGAGGAGCTGTTCGCCGTGCGCGATCGTCTTGCCGTTCTTTCTCAGCTTCCAAGTCAGCTTCAGATCGGAGAGGTCTTTGAAGAAGCGGCGGCTTTTAACGGTAAATTTGCCGTCCAGCGGGTTATCAGAGGTGATGACGAAGGGGGTGAGCACCTGCTTGAGCTCGAGCATACCGGTGTGAGGCTTGCGGTCGGGGTAAACCAGACCGTCGACGCAGAAGTTGCCGTCATTGGGCTTGTCGCCGAAGTCGCCGCCGTAGGTGTAGCCGGTCTTGCCGTTGACATCGATGGCAACCGAGTGGTCGATCAGTTCCCATACACAGCCGCCGAAGAAGCTGTCATGCGACCAGATGGCATCCCAGTAATCCTTGAGGTCACCGGGGCCGTTGCCCATGGCGTGGCAGTATTCACAGAGGAAGTAAGGCAGGGTGTAGCGCTCATCGTTGCAGTAACGCAGACCGTAAGTGGCGTCGGGGTACATACGGCTCTCGACGTCGAGGTATTCGACCTCCTGCTCCTGCTTCCAACCGAGGTTGCAGCCCTCGTAGTGTACGAGACGGCTCTGATCTCTGCCCTTCACCCACATACTCATCGCGCGGTGATTGTCGCCGTAGCCCGATTCGTTGCCGAGCGACCACATAATGACGCAGGCATGGTTCTTGTCGCGCTCAACCAGCAGTTTGACGCGGTCGACGTAAGCGTCGCGCCATTCGGGGTTCTCGGTCAGCCAGTTGTTGCCGCCCATCGCCCACATACCGTGGGTCTCGAGATCAGTCTCGTCGACGACGTAGAGACCGTACTTGTCGCAAAGCTCGGTGAAACGAGGATCGTTGGGGTAGTGCGAGGTGCGAACCATGTTGACGTTGTGGCGCTTTAAGAGGAGCATGTCCTCGAGCATATGCTCGAAGGGGGTAGCATGACCGAATACGGGGTGGCTGTCGTGGCGGTTGACGCCCTTCGCCTTGACCTTTTTGCCGTTGATATAGACGACCTTGTTCTTGACCTCGATCTTTCTGAGACCGACAGGAATGACGATCCATTCGCCCTCGCAGAAGAGGGTGAGGGTGTAGAGGTAGGGATCTTCGTCCGACCAGAGATGGGGCTGGTCGAGTGCGACCGACACTTCCCCGTCGCCCTCTGCAAGGATATTGCCCTCGGCGTCGGTATACTTCCATGCGACAGCCGCATCGCCCTTTGTGGCGATCTCTGCGGTCACCGTAGCGGTTGCGAAATCGTAGGCAAGGTTGGTATGCACGAAGATATCTTCGATATGCTGTTCGGGACGGGCGAGCAGGTAGACCTCGCGGAAGATACCCGACAGTCGCCACATATCCTGGCATTCAAGGTAGGTGCCGTCGCACCACTTGAAGACGAGCACTTTGAGGTCATTTACACCTGCGTGAACGAGAGCGGTGATATCGACCTCGCTGGTCATGTGGCTGACCTGGCTGTAGGCGGCAAATTTGCCGTTTACGTAGAGGTAGAAGCAGGAATCGACGCCCTCGAAGTTGATATAGAGCTTCTTGCCGTCAAGCTCTGCCTCGCTCAGTTCGAAGGTGCGGTGATAGAGCCCGCAGGGGTTATCATCGGGCACATGGGGGGGATCGCAGGGGATGGGATAGTTGGTGTTCGAGTAGTTGGGCACGTCGTAGCCGCGATTCAGAGCGTTCTGCCAACTCATGGGCACGGTCAGACGATCCCAATCGGTAGTGAAGCCCTCGACGGTGAAGTCGGGCAGCTCAGCGGGGGTGGGATAGAAACGGAAATCCCATTCGCCGCAGAGATTTTTGAGCTGAGCGCTCAGCTCGCGTACACCTGTGAGCGCCGCTTCCTCCGAATGATAGGGGATGAAGTAGGCTCTGGGGGCTTCACAGCCCTCGTGCAGGGTGTTCAGGCTTTTGTGAAAATTCAGATTCATCATACAATTCCTTTCTCACTTTCGTGCGGGAAATTTATTTCATGGTCTCCTGTTTGACCTTATGATCGACTACGTGGCGTTTGGCAAGCTCATCGCGTACATCGTTGATGTCGATGCCCATTTCGACCATGAGCACCATCACGTGATAGGCAAGGTCTGCGATCTCGTAGGTCGCTTCCTCCTTGCTGTTCTTCGCGCCGATGATGACCTCGGTCGATTCCTCTCCCACCTTCTTGAGGATCTTATCCAGTCCCTTTTCGAAGAGGTAGGTAGTGTAGCTGCCTTCTTTTTTATCGGTCTTTCTGCCCTTGATCAGCTCATAGAGCGCATCGATCGTGAAGGGGTTCTTTGCCTCACTGACGTAAAGGTAATCGGAGAAGCAGCTTTCGCTGCCCGTGTGGCAGGCAGGTCCGTCCTTGACGACGCTGACGACGAGTGCGTCGCGGTCGCAGTCTGCTTCGATCGAGACGATGTGCTGATAGTTGCCCGAGGTCTCGCCCTTGAGCCAGAGTTCCTGACGCGAGCGCGAGAAGAAGCAGGTCAGCTCTTTTTCGATGCTGATCTCAAGGCTCTCACGGCTCATATAGGCGAGGGTGAGCACCTCTCTCGTGTAATAATCCTGTACGATGGCGGGGATCAGTCCCTTTTCATCGAATTTAAGTTCGCTGAGTGCAATCATTTTACTGTCCTTTCGGAAATGTGTTTTATCGGCGGACTGCGATGCCTTCATCGGCAAGACGCGCCTTCAAATCGCCGATGGCGACCTGTTTGAAGTGGAAGACCGATGCGGCAAGTCCCGCGTCGACTTTGGGGAGTGTCTTGAAGAGGGTGACGAAATCATCGATGCAGCCCGCACCGCCCGATGCGATGATCGGAATGGACACTTTACTTGCGATGGCATCGAGCATTTCGAGGTCAAAGCCGCCCTTGACACCGTCGGTATCGATCGAGTTGATGACCAGCTCGCCCGCACCTCTTGCTTCGCCCTCAATTGCCCAAGCGACTGCCTCACGCTCGGTGATCTCTCTGCCGCCCTTGCGGAAGACACGGAAAACGCCGTCCACGCGTCTTACATCCATTGAGAGGACGACGCACTGGTCGCCGTATTTATGAGCACCCTTGTCGATGAGCGTTGGATCGTCGAGTGCGCCTGAGTTGACGCTGACCTTGTCTGCGCCGCAGCCGAGCACTCTTGCAAAATCGTCGAGCGTTCGGATACCGCCGCCGACGGTGAGGGGAACGAAGATCTGCGAGGCAGTCCTCGTGAGGATCTCGGTAAAGAGCTTGCGCTCCTCGAAGGAGGCGGTGATGTCGTAGAAGACGAGCTCGTCTGCACCCGCGTCGCTGTAGTAAGCCGCCAGTTCCACAGGGTCGCACACGTCCTTTACGCCCTCGAAATTAGTGCCTTTGACCACCTTATTGCCTCTGATATCGAGACAGGGGATGATTCTCTTTGCAAGCATAGCTTACTTCCCTTTCTTTTCGGCGATCTCAACTGCTCGCGCGAGGTCGAGTTTCCCGGTATAGAGTGCCTTTCCGAGGATTGCGCCCGAAATGCCCATCTCGGTGAGCGTTTCGATCTCATGCTCAAAGGTAATGCCGCCCGATGCGACGATGTTAAGCCCTTCGATCTTCGCCAGTTCGCGGTAGATTTCAAGATTCGTGCCCGATAGCGTGCCATCCTTGGAAATATCGGTATAGATGACCGTTTTCACGCCCATTTCGGCGAGTTTTTTGCAAAAATCGACCGAATCAACATCGGTGACCGTCTTCCATCCGTGGATGGCGACCTTGCCGTCGCGTGCGTCGACGCCGACTGCGATCTTCTCGCCGTATTTAGCGGTCATTTCAGCGACGAATTCGGGCTTTTCAACGGCGACCGAGCCGAGGATCACTCTGCCGACGCCTGCCGAGAGGTAGGTCTTGATACGCTCCTCATCGCGGATACCGCCGCCGACCTCGACAAAGAGATCGTGTGCAGCGAGCTTTACGATGGTGTCGTAATTGGCGAGCGTGCCGTCCTTTGCACCGTCGAGGTCGACGACGTGGAGGTTGGATGCGCCTGCCGCGAGGAACTGATCGGCGATCTCATCGGGGTTGGTGGCATAGACCACCATTTGATCGTAATCGCCCTGCGTCAGACGGACGACATTGCCGTCGCGCAGGTCGATTGCGGGGAATATTTTCATTGTTTTTTCCTTTCGGTTGGTGAGGTTGCTTTATTATATAATATATTGATGCAAATTGCAAGACGGAAACGAAATTTTCAAAAGTTTTGATCGACCTTTTTCAAAAGGTCGCGGATTCTTAAGGCGGCGCCTTAAGCCGCGCGTCGCAACGCGCGGAATCCCCATGCCTGAGAAGCGATTTCTCTCTTTTTGGTTCTTTTTCTCTCTTTCAAGAAAAGAGAGAAAAAGAACAGAACGAAGGGTCTTGTCTAAGCGAGCGGGCGATTCATGAATCGCCCCTACAGGTTGGGTGGATATTTACTCCCAACACCGTAGTGCAGAAGCAATTCTTACAGCTCGGCAAACGCCTTCAGGATCGCGAGTCCGATCTTGCCGCTCTTTTCGGGGTGGAACTGCGTGCCGTAGACCTTGCTCTTGCCGACCGCACCCGTGATCGATACCTCGTAATCGGAGGTCGCGATCGTGTCTGCATCGCAATTTTTAGCATAGAAGGAGTGCACGTAGTAAACGTAGTCGCCCTCTTTGACGTATTTGAAGAGCGGATCGTCGCGCAGGAAATGCAGGCTGTTCCAACCCATGTGCGGAACTTTCAGCTCGCTCGTGAGATCGTCTGCGATCGGGCAGACCGCACCGTGAATGAGCCCGAGCCCTTCGTGCTCGCCGTATTCGTAACTCTTGTCGAAAAGCAGCTGCATACCCAGACAAATGCCGAGCAGCGGCTTGCCCTTGGCTGCCTGCTCCTTAAGGAGCGGCACGAGACCGGTCAATTCGAGCTTGGCTTTTGCGTCTTCGAACGCACCGACACCGGGCAGGATGATACGGTCTGCCGCTTCGATCTCATCGGGCGATGCGGTGATCTTGTTTTCCAGTCCGAGACAGCTGAGTGAACTGGAGAGCGAGAAAAGATTTCCCACTCCGTAACTGATGATGGCAATCATTTTATAACATTCCTTTGGTAGAGGGGATCTCGTCCTTGTGCGCCTCGTCGATGGCGACTGCCATGGCGATCGAGCGTGCAAGCGATTTGAAAGTGCCCTCGATGATGTGGTGCGTATTAGTGCCGCTCAGCTGCTTGATATGCAGGTTGATGGCGGCTTCTCTGGCAAAGGCAAGCATGAACTCGAGCACGAGCTCTGTGTCAAAGCTGCCCACCTTTTCGGCAAGTCCGTTCAGCCCGTATTCGACCTGACAGCGCCCCGAGAAATCAACGGCGGTCAGGATGAGCGCCTCGTCCATCGGCAGGATGAAGAAGCCGTAGCGGGCAATTCCCTTTTTGTCGCCGAGCGCCTGTCTGAACGCCTGTCCGAGCGCAATGCCGATATCCTCGACCGTGTGGTGGTCATCGACCTCGACATCGCCCTTGCATTTCACGCTCAGATCAAAGCGACCGTGGCGGGCGAAGAGCTCGAGCATATGATTGAGAAATCCGCAGCCCGTGTCGATCTCGTACTTGCCGCTCCCGTCGACGTTCAGCGACAGCGAAATGTCGGTTTCGGCGGTTTTACGGTTGATTTCAGCGATTCTCATGCCATTACCTCCAGTATTTCTTTGATTTTATCGATCAGCACGCACATCTGCTCCTTGGAGCCGATCGTGATGCGCACCGAATTGTGTATGCGTGCGTCCTTGAAATGGCGAACCAGCACGCCCTTCGATTTGAGCTTCCCGTAAAGCACTTCCCCGCCGATCTTGGGGTGGGAGGCGAGGATAAAGTTCGCCATCGATTTCGGGAAGGTGAAGCCGAGCGAACTCAGCTGTTCTGCCGTCCACTCGCGGTTTTCGATGACCGCCCTGCGGCAGGCATTGAAATAATCAATATCCTTCATCGCCTCGACAGCAGCCGCCATCGACAGGCGGTTGATGTTGTAGGGGTGGAAGGAGTATTTTGCTGTATTGAGGTCAGCGATCAGCTCGGGGTTTCCGACTGCAAAGCCGACGCGTGCGCCTGCCAGCGAACGCGATTTTGAGAAGGTCTGCACGACGAGGATGTTGTCATACTTCCCTGTCAGCGAGACAGCGCTTTCACCGCCGAAATCGACGTAGGCTTCGTCGACGATGACCATGCGGTCGGACTTAGCTACCACAAGCGCTTCGATCGCGCTCAGTTCAAGGCAGCGCCCCGTCTGTGCATTGGGATTGGCGAGAACGATCACGCCCTCCTTGTCGGCGTAGTCGGCAAGGTCAATGCCAAGCTCGCTGTTCAGCGGGATCGTTTCATAGGGGATGCCGAAGAAATCGGCGAATACGGGGTAAAATCCGTAGGTAATGTCGGGAAACCATAGCTTTTTATCGCCCGCGAAGGCGTCAAATGCGAAGGCGAGCACCTCGTCCGAGCCATTGCCCGCAAAGACGCAGTCTGCACCGACGCCGTAAAATGCTGCGATGGCTTCGATCAGCGGCTTCACGGTCGGGTCGCTGTAGAGGTTGAGCTTGGATGCTTCTCCTCCCTCGAGCACCTTCACAGCCTTCGGTGAAGGCGGAAAAGGCGATTCGTTAGTGTTGAGCTTGATATACTGCATATCCTGCGGTTGTTCGCCCGGGACGTAAGGGGTGAGCGCCGAGAGCTTTTCCGAGAAGAATCTGCTCATTTGTCGTCCTCCCCTTCAAAGCGGACTTCCATCGCTCTTGCGTGTGCGTCGAGCCCCTCGCTTCGTGCAAATGCGGCAACGTCGCGGTAGACAGCCTTCAGCTCAGCCTCGGGGTAGTAGATGAACTGGGTCTTTTTGACGAAATCATCGACCGAGAGGGGGGATGAGAAGCGTGCAGAGCCGCCCGTGGGAAGGGTGTGGTTGGGTCCTGCGAAGTAGTCGCCGAGCGGCTCGGGGGCATAGCTGCCCATGAAAACCGACCCTGCGTGCTTGACCTTATCGAGCCACTTGAAGGGATCTGCCACAGCCAGCTCGAGGTGCTCGGGCGCGATGAGATTGGCAGTCTCGACCGCCTCCTCGATCGAATCGACGAGGATGATCTTGCCTGCCGCCTCAAGCGATGCGCCTGCGATCTCACTTCTGGGAAGTTCGGCGAGCTGTTTTTCGAGCTCAGCCTGCACGCCGATTGCCAGCTTTTCGCTGTCGGTGACGAGCACTGCCGAGGCAAGTCTGTCATGCTCTGCCTGCGAGAGCAGGTCCGCCGCCACGAATGCGGGGGACACGCTCTCATCGGCGATGACGAGGATTTCGGAGGGTCCTGCGATCATATCGATGCTCACTCTGCCGAAAACCTCACGCTTGGCGAGGGCAACGAAAATATTGCCCGGTCCTACGATCTTGTCTACCTTCGGCACGCTTTCAGTTCCGTATGCGAGTGCCGCGATCGCCTGTGCGCCCCCCGATTTGACTACCGTCTTGACCCCGCAAAGACGTGCCGCAACGAGAATTTCCGCTTTGATCTTGCCGTCTTTGGCAGGCGGCGTCGTCATGACGATCTGCTCAACGCCTGCGATCTGTGCGGGCATGGCATTCATCAGAACGGTCGAGGGATAGGACGCCGTGCCGCCGGGTACGTATAGTCCCGCCTTCTCTACGGGGGTGATCTTCTGACCGAGCACGATGCCGTTTTCTTTTCTCAGCTCAAATCCCTCCCGCTTCTGCTTGGAGTGGAAGGCTTTGATGTTGTCTCTTGCCTGTTCGAGAATGGCAATATATTCGGGCGACACCTTTTCGAAGGCTTCGTTAAATTCCGCTTCGGTGACGAGCAGGTTATCAAGCTTTACCTTGTCGAATTTCTCGGCATACTCGCGAAGTGCCTCGTCGCCTCTTGCTTCAACGTCGGCGATGATCGCTCTCACAGTCGTCTCATATTCGGGATAAGCGCCGATCGAACGGTTGAGAATATCGCTTTTGTCGATCTCGCTCATTTTGAGTATTTTCATTAGAAATTTCCTTCTTTCAGCTTGGCGACGATCCGCCCGATTTCCTCCGACTTGAACTTGGAGGAGGTTTTGTTGGCGATCAGACGAGCACTGATCGGCACGATCTCCTGATAGACCGAGAGATTGTTCTCTTTCAGCGTCGTGCCCGTCTCAACGATGTCGACGATGACGTCCGACAGTCCGACCAGCGGTGCGATCTCGATCGAGCCGTGCAGCTCGATGATCTCGATCTCCTTGTTGCGGCTCGCATAGTAGCGCTTGGCGATGTTCGAGAACTTGGTCGCAACCTTGACGGGGCGTTCGGGGTCTTCTCTGTAGCCGTTCGGTGCGGCAACGCACATACGGCATTTGCCGAAGCCGAGGTCGAGCAGCTCGTAGATGTCGGCACCCTGCTCAAGCAAGATATCCTTGCCGACCACACCGATGTCAGCCGCGCCCTTTTCGACGTAGATCGCCACGTCCGAGGGCTTGACCATAAAGTAGCGCACGCCGTTTTCGCTATTTTCGAAGATCAGCTTGCGGTTGTCCTCTAAAATTTCGGGGCACTCGTAGCCGATCGCCGCGAGCATGGCGTAGACCTTCATGCCCAGTCTTCCTTTGGGCAGTGCAACATTCAGCATCAGAGCACCTCTCCTTTCAGGTTAATTTTCTCGCTACAGATCAACCCTTCGGGCATTTCTCTGCCAATCTGCACCCGTTTGCCGTCATTACGCAGTTTCTCCGCTTTGGAAAGCACTTCTACGGGGTCGTCCTGCTCATCGTATTGCAGGAAGAGATCGAAATCGTACTCGGGACGGTTGGGGTAGCAGGAATTGAGCTCCCCGATCGCCAGTGCGAAGCCGACCGCACCCATGTTTTTGTTGAATTTCGCGATCAGACGGTCATACTGGCCGCCCGTGAGGATGGCTTTGGGGTAGTTTTCGACATAGCCCTGCATAACGATGCCGTTATAGTAATCGAGATCGCTGAGGATGGTGAAGTCAAGGCGCACGCCTGCATCTGCCTTCAGTGCGCAAAGTCCCGTATAGAGCGCTTCAAGCTCGCATACGGCACGCTCCATCGCCGCATTGATCGTGAGTTTCTTCGTCTCGGCAAGGATCGATGCGAAGTCTCCCTGCATCGAAAGGAGTGCGCAAAGCTCTTTCGTCCAGCCTTCATCTGCACCTGCCGAGATGAGCAGTCGGCTCAGGTCATGTGCGCTCTGCGAACGGATGCAGCCGATGATCTCCTCACGTCTGGCAGGGGTGAGGTCGGGGCAGGCATCGAGGATACCCTCGACGATGCCCATATGCGACAGACAGAGGATGCAATCGGGGTCGATGAGCGCAAGGCTCTTTTTCGCCATCGTGACCACCTCGAGCAGGGCGGTCTGATCGATCGTACCGATCATTTCGAGCCCCGCCTGATCGATCTCGCGGTATTCCTTGGTGTGCTTCTCCATGCGGTAGACGTTTTCGCGGTAGAATACCTTTTCGGTATGGCGCTCGTCCGCCTGCGTGTTCTTGACGATCGAAAGGGTCACGTCGGGTCGCAGTGCCATCAGCTTGCCTTCGGGATTATGGAAGGTGAGCACAAATTCGCTCGTGAGGAATGCCTTATATTCCTCGTAGAGCGAGTATTCTTCAAATTTGCGCATTCTGAATTTGCGGTAACCGTAGGATTCATAAAGCGCCTGCAGATCGAGATAGACCTGCTCATCCTTGGTGAGTGTCACGTTTTTGTTCATTGATTTCCTCTTTAGTTGTCTGATTCCTGTTTTTTTATGTGCTCTGCGAGCAGCTTGCTGTATCCGCCGCTTCCGTATTGGATGCATCTCGAAATACGGCTGAGCGTAGCGGTCGAAACGTCGGTCTTGGCGCTGATCTGCGCATAGGTCTGCCCTTTCATGAGCAGCTCAGCGCATTCAAGCCGCTGTGCCATCTGCTCGATCTCCTTGTAGGTGCATAGATCCTCGAGGAGCATCTTCACTTCTTCTTCGCTGTCAAGTGCCGCCAGCATCTTGTACAGCGGCGCATAATCTCGCCTTTCGTGGTGGGTTACAGACATCTTTCATTCCCTCTTTATTTGTGATGACACTATTATACACTATCGCTTTAGCTTTGTAAAGTGATAAATCGTAAAATTGCGGTCGGATTTTGAAAATAATTTTGGCGGAGTAGACAAAGGGTGGGCGATCCACACCGCACCCTGTATGTAGGGATCGGCGTCCTCGACGAACCGCTACGTAGGATTTCCACCCAATGATTATCTCGGCGAACCGCCCGCAGCGGACCGTCGACGCCTGTCCCTACAGGGTACGCGGTAATTTCACACCAACTCCCGTAGGGGAGGGGCTTGCTCCTCCCGTTCGAACGGGTCAGGTTATGTGGTTGGGTGGGAAACCTATGACGGATAGTCGAGGACGCCTGTCCCTACAGGGTGCGGCAGAAAATTTCACCTTACATCGTAGGGGTGTGACCCGTTCCCCTTACCCCTCGCAGGCGATGCGGTAGATCGCCTCGGCATCGGCATCTTTCAGATGCACGAAGCCGCCCGTCTCGCCGCCGTTCAGACCGAGGGTCTTGACCATCTGCGGAATGGCATCGACACTCACACCGAGCTCAGCCATGGTCGTCGGCATACCGATCGACTTTAAAAAGCGTTTGAATGCCTCAATGCCTGCCAGCGCGGTCGCCTTGGGATCGGCATAGTCGGTCTGAATGCCCCAAACGCGGCTTGCAACCTGTGCAAAGCGCATGACGTCGTGATCGACGACGTAGCTCATCCACGCAGGCATGATGACCGCCAGTCCAGCACCGTGTGCGCAGTCATTGATCGAGGACATCTCATGCTCGAGCCAGTGCGAGTTCCAGTCCTGCTCTCTGCCTGCGCCACAGATATCGTTGTGCGCGACCATGCCCGCCCACATGATGTTGGCGCGCGCCTCGTAGTCGTTGGGATCGGCGATGACCTTCGGCACTTCATGGATCATTGCCATGAGGACTGCTTCGCAGAGACGGTCGGTCGTCTCGACGTTTTGAGTATTGGTGAAGTAGCGCTCGAAAACGTGCGCCATGATGTCAGTCGCACCGCAGGCGGTCTGATAGGGGGAGAGCGTCTGCGTGAGGGCGGGATTGAGGATGGCGAATTTCGGGCGCAAACAGTCGCCGCCCGTTGCACGCTTGAGCATACCGTCTTCCTTGGTGATGACGCTGTCCGAGCTGCCCTCACTGCCTGCCGCGGCAATGGTGAGGATGACACCGACAGGGAGTGCACTTGCAGAAGCAGTACGCGAACGGTCTTCGTAGAAGTCCCAGAAATCGCCGTCGTAGCAGCAGCCGAGTGCGATCGCCTTGGCGGAATCAATGGTCGAGCCGCCGCCTACCGCAAGGATAAAATCGACGCCCTCCTTTTTGCAGAGGTCGATACCCTGATAGACCAGCCCGTCGCGGGGGTTGGGCATGACACCGCCGAGCTCGACGTAGTCGACGCCCGAATCGGCAAGCGATGCCTTTACGCGGTCAAGCAGTCCCGAGCGGACGACCGAGCCGCCGCCGTAGTGGATGAGCACCTTGCTGCCGCCGAACTTTTTGACGTACTGCCCTGCCTGACATTCGGTCTCCTTACCGAATACGAAATAAGTGGGCGAATAAAAGGTAAAATTGTTCATGATCATTTCCTCCGTAAGCAGATATATTAAACTGCTTCATTATAACATATATTGGGCTCATTTGCAAGTCAATTCTCGGCGCTTTCCGTTATTTTCTGTCATCGGACGGCAGTCGATCACCCGCATACCATTCGCTATATTTTTGATTTTTTTCGCCAAACCTATTGACAAATCGAAAAAACTCCTGTATAATGCTTGCGGATTGAATCATATACATAATTTTTTGTCACCGAGTCTTTCCAAGCGATTTTTACGGACCACTCCGAGCGAGTTAAGGCCATACGGACAGCCGGGTCCACTGCCGAGAGAGCGGCTCAGCCGCCTTATTGATTGAGTTAAAAACTCAAATTTTATAAGTTGGTTACTTCATAACCCAATGCGTAATTGCGCAGACTTGTGAAACGGTCAATAAAGAGTAGTAAAAGTATTGTTGCTATATAGACTCTGTGTCCCCCCTATACGCCGACGCTTTATCAGACTAAAGCATCGTCCGACGGCAAGGTTATTTTCGTCTGTCCGACTGAAAAACGATGATACGGGCTTTTCACGCAAGCTGTGTAAGTATGCACACGCTTGCGTTTTTTATTTTTGCGAGGTATCACATGGAAAAAGCAATGATCAATCAAACCAGAGCCCCGATCTACGAGGCACTGCAAAAATTCCGTCAGATGCGGGTCGTGCCCTTCGACGTGCCCGGACACAAGCACGGGCGGGGCAATCCCGAGCTTGCCGCCTTTCTCGGAGAAAAGTGCGTGGGCATCGACGTCAACAGCATGAAACCGCTCGACAACCTGTGCCACCCGATCTCGGTCATTCACGAAGCCGAGATGCTTGCCGCAGACGCCTTCGGTGCGGCGCACGCCTTTCTGATGGTAGGCGGCACGACCTCCTCGGTGCAGAGCATGGTGCTCTCGACCTGCAAGCGCGGCGACAAGATCATCCTCCCCCGCAACGTCCACCGAAGCGTGATCAACGCACTCGTGCTCTGCGGTGCGATCCCCGTTTACGTCAATCCCGAGGTCGACCGCAGGCTTGGCATCTCGCTCGGTATGGAACGGGAGCAGGTCGCAAAGGCGATCGCCGAAAATCCCGATGCGGTCGCGGTATTGGTCAACAACCCCACCTATTACGGCATTTGCAGTGACCTGAAGGCGATCGTCAAAATGGCACACGACGCAGGTATGTACTGTCTTGCCGACGAAGCACACGGCACACACTTCTATTTCGGCAAAGGAATGCCGATCTCAGCCATGGCGGCAGGCGCAGACATGGCGGCAGTATCGATGCACAAGGGCGGCGGCTCTCTGACGCAGTCGAGCCTGCTGCTCATCGGTCCGAACATGAACGAAGGACATGTCAGACAGATCATCAACCTGACGCAGACCACCTCGGGCAGCTATCTGCTCATGTCCAGCCTTGACATCAGCCGCCGCAACCTTGCTCTGCGCGGCAAGGAAGTCTTCACAAAAGTCGTCGAGATGGCGGAATATGCCCGCGAGGAGATCAACGCCATCGGCGGCTACTATGCCTTCGGCGAGGAGCTCGTCAACGGGAATTCGATCTATGACTTCGACCCCACCAAGCTGAGCGTTCATACCCGTGACATCGGACTGGCGGGCATCGAGGTCTACGACATCCTGCGCGACGAGTACGATATCCAGATCGAATTCGGTGACATCGGCAATATCCTCGCCTACCTCTCGATCGGCGACCGTCCGCAGGAGCTCGAACGGCTGGTCAGCGCCCTTGCAGAGATCAGACGCAGATATCAGCGCGACAGTAGCGGTCTGCTCAGTCAGGAATACATCGACCCCGAGGTCGTGCTCAGTCCGCAGGAAGCCTTTTATTCGTCGAAGGAGAGCCTGCCCCTCCGCGAGAGCGTCGGCAGAGTGTGCTCCGAGTTCGTCATGTGCTACCCTCCGGGCATCCCGATCCTCGCCCCCGGCGAGCGCATCACCGCCGATATCCTCGACTACATCGAATACGCCAAGCTCAAGGGCTGTTCGATGACAGGTCCCGAAGACCCCGATATTCTGAATATCAACGTCCTGAGATAGGAGTTACGACCAATGGAATTATGGTTCAGTGAATTTCATGCACCCGATGTCAAACACAGCCTTCGGGTCAATAGACATCTCTATTCGGCAAAGAGCGAATTTCAACAGATCGATATTCTCGACACCCCAGAGTTCGGCAAAGTGCTGGCGCTTGACGGCAACGTCATGCTGACCGAGCGTGACGAATTCATCTACGACGAGATGATCACCCACGTTCCCATGTCGGTTCACCCCCATGTCAGGGATATATTGGTGATCGGTGCGGGCGACGGCGGCGTGGTAAAGGAACTGACGAGATACGAGAGTGTGGAGCGCATCGACCTTGTCGAGATGGACCCGCAGGTCATCGAGGCTTGCCGCACCTATCTGCCCGAAAACGCCTGCCGTCTCGACGACAGCCGTGTGCACATCTATTATGACAACGCCCTTCGTTATATCAGACGGTGCACAGATGAGTACGATCTGATCATCGTCGATTCCAACGATCCCTTCGGACCGTCGGAAGGATACTTCACCCGTGAATTCTACGGCATTTGCTACAACGCACTGCGGGAGGATGGGATTATGGTCAATCAGCAGGGCAGTCCCTTTTACAAGCACGATGCCGAGGAGATGCAGCGAAGCCACAAGCGCATCGTCAATACCTTCCCCATCAGCCGCGTTTATCAGGCGCACATTCCGACCTACGCCGCAGGCTACTGGCTCTTCGGCTTCGCGAGCAAAAAGTACCACCCCATCGACCATTTTGATGCCGCCAAGTGGAAGGCACTTCATCTGAACACCAAATATTACACCACCAAACTGCACATCGGGGCATTTTATCTGCCTGCCTATCTTGAAAAAAAGTTGGAGGAGGTCGAGTAGAATGGAGCGAAATGCAGAAACATTTATCGGCTGCGACGCTGACTACGAGGATGCGAAAATCGTCCTCTTCGGCGCACCCTTTGATTCGACCACCAGCTTTCGCCCCGGCGCACGCTTCGGCTCGTCGGCAATTCGGCACGAGAGCTTCGGGCTCGAGACCTACAGCCCCTATCAGCACATGGATCTGACCGACTATGCCACCTTCGACAGCGGCGATCTCGAACTCTGCTTCGGCTCTGCCGAACGTGCGCTGAGCGATATTGAACAGCGGACAGCCGAGATCCTCGGCGACGGCAAATTCCCCCTCCTCGTCGGCGGCGAGCACCTCGTCACGCTCGGCGCTGTGCGTGCGGTCGCAAAACGCTATCCCGATCTGCACATCGTTCACTTCGATGCCCATGCCGACCTGCGCGACGATTACCTCGGTGCGACGCTCAGCCATGCCTGCGTGATGCGGCGCTGTCATGAGCTGGTCGGCAACGGGCACATCCACCAGTTCTGCATCCGAAGCGGCGAGCGTGATGAATTTGCCTTCGCGGGGGCGCATACCGATCTGCATCCCTTCGATTTCAGCGGACTGGATGCACTCGTGCAAAGGCTACAGGACGCAGGCACACCCGTTTATTTCACGGTCGACCTCGACTGCCTCGATCCCTCTGCCTTCCCCGGCACGGGCACGCCTGAAGCGGGCGGTGTGCGCTTCACCGAACTGCTGGATGCCGTCATCCGTCTCTGCGCCTGCAATATCGTCGGCGCGGATATAAACGAGCTCGCCCCCATGCTCGACCCGAGCGGCGTTTCAACGGCGACCGCCTGCAAGGTCCTGCGCGAGCTGATATTGGCGTTGAATAAATAAGTTTACTGCAAAGGAGTTACAAGTATGAGCAAAGTATTAGTCATCGGATGCGGCGGCGTTGCTTCGGTCGCCATCCGCAAATGCTGTCAGGTAAGCGAGGTCTTCTCCGAGCTCTGCATCGCCAGCCGCACCAAATCAAAGTGCGACGCCCTCTCCGCTTCGCTCGCGGGCAAGACTGCCACTAAAATCACCACCGCCGAGGTCGATGCCGACGACGTCGAACGGGTCATCGCGCTCATCAAGGCATACAAGCCCGATCTCGTGATGAATATCGCCCTTCCCTATCAGGACCTCACCATCATGGATGCCTGCCTTGCCTGCGGCGTCAACTACATGGACACCGCCAACTACGAGCCCGAGGACACCGACGATCCCGAGT
>CAYRQA010000004.1:0-21047 GCA_964426285.1 uncultured Lachnospiraceae bacterium
TGGGTGAGTGTCTATCACTGCTGTCCGCGTGTGAGCGGCCCCCCCCCCCCCCCCGGTTGCGCAGGAGTTCCATCGGTTTCTCGAAAGACTTTTCGACAAGTTTACAGTCCCTACGGGGACTGTTTTATTTTTTCTGCTCGAACATACTGCTGTAGGACTTGTCCTCTTTCTGCTTTTTGGAGACGCGGATACCGATGAGGAGGATGGGGGGGACGACGATCAGGTAGAGGACGACGTAGACGAGGACGAGGACCAGCGAGTTCATGTTCATCTCGTAGCTGCCCGCGGCTGTCGCGACGACCACCGAAAGCAGAACTGCGAAGAAGTGAAGGACCGTGCGGGTCATGAGCGAGAGTGTTTTCAGTTCAAAAATGAGGTTGCAGGCGGCGATCATCAGTGCAAGCAGGAGAAAGATCGCGGAAGCCGCAAGGTTGATCGCAGGTTTGGTGTTGCCGGTCAGCGTCAGCAGGAAGAGCAGGACGAAGGAGAGCAGTGTGTAGATGACGCCCGCCGGAGCGATCAGCTTTTGCCATATGAATCGTAATTGTTTCATGTATACCATCCGTCGGGCGCAAATTTGATTCCGATCGGATCGGAATTGCCCGATGAGTACATTATAGCACAAGCGCAAAAATTTGCAATAGCATGGGCAAAAAATATACATATTGTTAATATTCGCGGGAAGCAAGCGCTAAAATTATTCACTGATTTTGCCGCTTGCTTCGTCTTTGTTATTGACAATCGGCAGAAAATCATGTATAATAAAATGAATTTATATACATTCATGAAGAATGAAAACAGAAAGGAACAGACTGTTTATCTATGACCAGACGTGAAGCAAGAGAGGCGCTCTTCGCCCTGCTGTTTGAAATGTCCTTTTTCCCCGAAGAGGAGAGAGCTGCGCTCTATCATACCGAATGTGAGTGGCAGACGATAGAAGAGGACGACTATATCGCGACCGGATATGCCGGTGTACTGCTCAACAAGGAAGCGATCGACGAAAAGATCGCGGGCGCATCGAAGGGCTGGAAGCTCAGCCGCCTCAGCAAGGTGACCCTTGCGATCCTGCGCCTTGCAACCTACGAATTCCGCTATACCGATCTGCCTTACAACATCGCCATCAATGAAGCAATCGAGCTCGCCAAAAAATACGACGACGATAAAGCCCCCAAATTTGTCAACGGCGTGCTCAACACGATCGCCACGAACAGCGGGCTCAAGGACGCTCCTCAGCGCAATGGATGAGCTCTTTTTAGGCATCGATACCTCAAATTATACCACCTCCGCGGCGCTTGTGCAAAACGGCGAGGTCATCGCCAATATCAAGCGACCCGTGAAGGTCAAGGAAGGGGAGCGCGGCATCCGTCAGTCGGATGCGGTCTTCTCCCACGTGCAAAACCTGCCCGAGGTGATGGAGGCGATCGGTGCACGAAAGCTGACGGCGGTCGGCGTGTCGGTCAGACCGAGAGACGTTGAGGGTTCCTATATGCCCTGTTTTCTCGCGGGACAGGCGGCGGCGACATCGATCGCGGCGACCGCGGGACTGCCGCTCTACACCTTCTCGCATCAGCGAGGGCATCTCATGGCTGCGCTCTACGGTGCGGGGTGCATGGACCTCCACGTGTCGGGGGGCACGACCGAACTGCTCCACGTGAAGGGCGAGCACATCGAGCTCGTCGGCGGCACGCTTGACCTCAATGCGGGTCAGGTCATCGACCGAATCGGCGTCAAGCTCGGGATGAAATTCCCCTGCGGAGCGGCACTTGAAGCGATCTCACTGCCCTTTTCCGAGACCGATTGCTGGTCGCACATCAGAGATATGCAGTGCAACCTTTCGGGGCTCGAGAATAAAGCGGCCGCCATGATCGCGGCAGGGAAAACAGACGCAGAGGTGGCGGCGTATACCCTCAAAAGTATCGCACGCACCCTCGATAAGATGACCGAGCAGGCGCTCGATCGCTTCGGCAAACTGACCGTCCTCTATGCAGGCGGCGTGATGAGCAATACGCTCATCCGTGAAGTGCTTGCAAAGAAGCATCACGGTCGCTTTGCACCCCCTGCGCTCTCTGCCGACAATGCGGCAGGCATCGCACTGCTCACGGCAAGGGCTTATGCGCAAGAACATTCGATATAATATATCCCGCAAAAATGCAAAGCATTTTTGCCTAAGTAAAGTTTTTGGAGGTTTGGAACCTTTTTTCAAAAAGGTTCCAAGAAAACATGGCACAGGATATACCGATTTTAACGGTCACACAGCTAAATGAATATGTCAAGACCTTGCTCGACGGTGACCGTGTCCTTGGTGGGCTTTACGTGAAGGGGGAGATCTCAAACTTCACTGCGCACAAGACTGGTCATCTCTACTTCTCGATCAAGGACGAGAGCGGACTGCTCAGAGCCGTGATGTTCCGATCGGCGGCGGCAAAGCTCCGATTTGCGCCCGAGAACGGGCTCAAGATCATTGCCAAGGGGCACATCTCTGCATTCGTGCGCGACGGCACTTATCAGCTCTACGTCGATTCGATCCAGCCCGACGGTGTCGGTGCGCTGACGGTGGCATATGAACAGTTAAAGCGCAAGCTCGCGGCAGAGGGGCTCTTCGACGAGAGCCGCAAGAAGCCGCTCCCCAAAATTCCCACCCGTATAGGGGTCATCACTTCTCCGACAGGTGCGGCTGTGCGGGATATCATCAACATCCTCACCAGACGCTTCCCCTATGCCAAAATGGTGCTCTATCCCGCACTCGTGCAGGGAGAGGGGGCAGCCGATCAGCTGATCGCAGGGCTCGAGTATTTCAACCGTACCGCATCGGCTGACGTGATCATCATCGGTCGCGGCGGCGGCTCGATGGAGGATCTCTGGGCGTTCAATGACGAGAAGCTCGCCAGAACGGTCGCCGCGTCGAATATCCCCGTTATCTCGGCAGTCGGTCATGAGATCGACTTCACCATCTGCGACTTTGTGGCAGACAGACGTGCGCCCACCCCCTCTGCGGCGGCGGAGATCGCCGTTCCCGAGACGGGCGAGCTCATGCGCAAGGTCAACAACATCGTCGGGCGCATGGAGGTTCTGCTCGACCGCGGCATCAAGCTCAGACGGCAGACGCTCGAACACCTCTCACAGAGCCGCGTATTCAAGAATCCGACCTGTCTGCTCGACGAACGGAGAATGAGCCTGATCTCGAACTCCGAGCGGATGCAGCACGCCATGCAACTCGCCGTGGGGCAAAAGCAGAACCGTTTCGCAGGAGCGGCATCCAAGCTCGATGCCCTCAACCCGATGTCGGTGCTCCTGCGCGGCTACAGCGCCGTTTTCGGTGAGGGACAGAAGCTCATCAAATCGGTGAGCGATGCCGAGATAGGGGATACGCTCACCCTTCGTACGGCTGACGGTGCGATCTATACTAAGGTAACGGGGAAGGATACGAAACAATGAGTATCATGAATAACGAAAATAAATTTGTAAATACCGAAAATATGCCCGAAAACAGCTCGGAATCGATGAATTTCGAATCCGCACTTGCACGGCTTGAGCAGATCGTCCGTGCCCTTGAAGCGGGCTCCGCTCCGCTCGATGAATCACTGCTCCTCTATGAGGAGGGAGTGAAACTCGTTCGTCTCTGCAACGATCGACTTGAAAATGCCGAAAAGCGCATTAAGGTGCTGGTCGACAAAGGCAACGGCGAGTTGACCGAAGAGGACTTCACGGAAGGCGGCAAGAGAGGATGAGCAGGCTCAGCGAATCGATCGCAAAGACTGCCGCGCTGACCGAGGCAAGGCTGATCGAACTGCTCGGCGAACGCCCCGAAGAGGGCGGTGCAGTCTGGGATGCCATGAAGTACAGCCTGATGGCAGGCGGCAAGCGCATCCGTCCCTATCTCGTCATGGAGGTCTGCCGATCGCTCGGCGGGCGTGAGGAAGAGGCGCTCGTATACGCGTGCGCACTCGAGATGATCCACACCTATTCGCTCATCCATGACGATCTACCCTGTATGGACAACGACACCCTTCGTCGCGGCAAGCCTTGCTGTCATATCGTCTACGGGGAAGCGACCGCGATGCTTGCGGGCGACGGTCTGCTCACGCTCGCCTTTGAAGTGATCGCCGAGCAGTCGGATATCCTCCCCAAGCGACGCATTGAAGCCGTCTCGATCCTTGCCAAAGCAGCCGGAATGAGAGGGATGATCGGCGGACAGCAGTCCGATCTCGAGGGAGAGGGACAGTCGATCACCTACGAGCAGATGGTCGCCATGCACGAAAAGAAGACCTGTGCACTCATCATCGCCGCCTGCAAGCTCGGCGCACTGGCGGCAGGCAATCACCACGCAGACGTGTCCGAAGCGGTAGAAGCCTACGGCATGGGCATCGGGCGGGCTTTCCAGCTGATCGACGACCTGCTCGACCGCACGGCAACCAGTGAGCAGATGGGCAAGGATGCGGGCAGTGATGCCCAGCAGAACAAGACGACCTACCTCAGCTTCCTTGAACCCGAGGTGGCGCTGCAGCTTGCCTATGCGATCACCGACAAGGCAAAGGAAGCGATCGCTCCCTACGACAAGAACGGATTTTTGTGTGAACTTGCCGATTCTCTGGCAGAGCGGAAAAAATAAGTAAAATTACATGAGAATTGATAAATATCTCGCCGAATCGGGGCTGTGCGAGAGCCGAAACAAGGCACTGCGGCTGATCGAAGCATACTTGGTGCAGGTGAACGGCGTGACGGTGAAAAAGCCCTCCTATGACCTGCCCGAAGGGGCAGAGGTCGTCATCCTCGGCTCGGATTGCCCCTATGTCAGCCGCGGCGGGCTCAAATTGAAAGGCGCACTCGATGCCTTTCGCCTCGACGTGAACGGGCTCGTTTGCGCCGATATCGGTTCATCGACGGGGGGCTTCACCGATTGCTTGTTGCAGTCGGGTGCAGTTAAGGTATACGCTATCGACAGCGGCAGTGACCAGCTTCACCGCACGCTTCGCACCGACCCCCGCGTGATCGTGATGGAGGGGTGCAATGCACGATCTCTCACGACCGAACTGCTCGGGGAGCAGGTCGATCTGGTGGTGACCGACGTCTCCTTCATCTCGCAAACCCTCCTGCATCGACCGATCGCATCGATCCTGAAGGAGGGCGGCATCTTCGTTAGTCTGATCAAACCTCAGTTTGAGGTCGGACGTGCGGGGCTCGGCAAGGGCGGCATCGTAAAGAGCACTGCCTATCGTCACATGGCGGCTGAAAACGTGATCGCATCGGCAGCCTCGGCAGGGCTTAGCTGTCGGGCAGTCATCCCATCTCCCATCACGGGCGGCGACGGGAATGTGGAATACCTCGCACTCTTTGTCAAGGGGGAAGCGATCTCCCGTGAACTGAAAATAGATAAATTGCCCTGAGAAACCCGCCTCCGACTTTTTACTATTGGTTTACACAAACACAAGCCAAGGAAGAGGGAAGGGGGGGGAAGGGAGAAAACTTCGGCGTCTGAGATGGTTTCTCCCTTCCCACTCGGGAAGCGCTATGAAGATACACTTTACTTCTAACAGGAGAAATCATGAAAAACAAACGCCAGGAAAAAATCATCGAGATCATCGAATCGCAGGCGATCGAGACGCAGGAAGCCCTGCAGGAAAAACTGCGCGAGTGTGGCTTCGACGTGACGCAGGCGACTGTCTCCCGCGATATCAAGGAGCTTCGCTTGACGAAGGTCACCTCCCGCGGAAACCGCTATAAATACGCGGTGCTCGATTCGGATGATCCCCGTCAGACCGCAAAATACGTGAACATCATGAAGGAAACGGTCATTTCGGTGCAGAGAGCTCAGAATATGCTGGTCATCAAGACCTTCTCGGGCATGGCAGCGGCTGCGGCAGCCGCCATTGATTCGCTGATGTGCGACGAGATCATCGGCTCGATCGCGGGCGATGATACGATTTTCGCGGTCGCCGAGAATGACAAAAAGGCAGAAGCATTGTGCCGACAGATCCTTGAAAAGCTTGAACTGAACAAATAAACGGGGAAGGAGGAGACCGAATGCTCGTTTCTATGCACATTGAAAATATAGCGGTGATCAAATCGCTCGACCTCGATTTTTCGAGCGGATTTACCGTGCTCACCGGTGAGACGGGCGCAGGCAAGTCGATCATCATCGACTCGATCGGTCTGCTCACAGGTGCCAAGACCGACCGTGAGCTCATTCGCACGGGCGAGAAGAGCGCGATGGTCTCGGCTTGCTTTACCGTCGAGGCATCGCAGATGGGTGCACTTGCCGACATCGGTGTCACCCCCGACGAGGAAGGAATGCTCTTCATCCAGCGCACGATCACGGCAGAGGGCAAATCGACCACCCGCCTGAACGGCAGAGCGATTCCCTTGTCGCTTCACAGGCAGATCGGCGAACTGCTCGTCGGTATCCACGGTCAGCACGACAGCGAAAAGCTGATGAAGCCCGCCTATCACATAGACTGGCTCGACGGCTATGCCCATAACGGAGAATTACTTGCCGAATACGACGGTTATTACCGAAAAATGCTCGAAGCGGCGGCAAACCGCGATAAATGCCGCATGGATGAGCGTGTCAAGGCGCAGAGGCTCGATATGCTCCGCTATCAGATCGAGGACATCGAGGGTGCAGCGCTTGAGGTCGGCGAGGAAGACAAGCTGATCACCGAGAAAAAGCTCCTGCAAAACGCCAAACAGCTCACCAAGCAGGTGGTCACCGTCTACCGTGCGCTCTATCGCAACGATAAAGGAATGCCCGCCGACAAGTCGATCGAGATCGCAAAAAATGCGCTGATGTCGCTGACCGATATGATGCCCGAGGCATCGGGCTACGTCGATCGGCTGAGCGATATGCAGTACGAGCTCGGGCGAATCGCACAGGCTGCGGCGGCGCTCATGCCCAAGTCGGGCGCCAATCCCGAAAAGCGCATCGAAGAGATCGACGACAGGCTCGATACCATCCGCCGACTTAGGCGCAAGTATGGTGCAAGTGAAGAAGAGATCCTCGATTTCATGCAAAAAGCCAAGGCTGAACTTGACGAGATCCTGCTCTCCGACGAAAAGGAGAAGGAGTACGATAAACGTTATCACGCCTACCGAAAACAAGCCGAAGCGGTCGCATTAAAGCTGACTGAAGTGCGTAGGGAAGCGGCAGATGACCTTTCACGGCGTATCTGCGGCGAGCTTACCTATCTTGACATGGAGAAGGTCGCCTTTTCTGCAAGAGTGGCACTCAGAGGAACGGGCGAGGGCGACGCCAAGCTCGGACCGAAGGGCATGGACGAGGTTGAATTCTTGATCTCGACCAACCCGGGCGAGCCGCTCAAGCCGCTTGCCAAGATCGCGTCGGGCGGTGAGCTCTCGCGTATCATGCTCGCCATCAAGTGCGTGCTGACCGCCGCAGAGAGCGTGCCTACGCTCATCTTCGACGAGATCGACACGGGCGTGTCGGGGAGAACCTCGCAGAAGATCGGCATCAAGATGCGCTCGCTTGCGCATGACGGTCCGCAGGTGCTCTGCATCACGCACAGCGCACAGGTCGCCGCCAACGGGCACAGGCAGTATAAGATCGTCAAATCCGAGGTCGAAGGACGCTCGCAGACGACAGTCCTGCCCCTCGACAGAGCCGAACGCATCGCCGAGATCGCCCGCATCATGGGCGGTATGGACATTTCGCAGAAAATACTCGATTCTGCCACCGAAATGATAGAAAAAGCGGAAACGCTTGCATAAAATACACAGTATATAGGAGAATAACCATGAAATTATACGACGAACTGGTTGCGCGCGGTCTGATCGCGCAGGTGACCAATGAAGATGAAATCAAAGAAATGATCAACAACGGCAAAGCCACCTTCTACATCGGCTTCGACCCGACCGCAGACTCTCTGCACGTCGGTCACTTTATGGCGCTCTGTCTGATGAAGCGCCTTCAACAGGCAGGCAACCGCCCGATTGCACTGATCGGCGGCGGTACGGCGATGATCGGCGACCCGTCGGGCAGAACCGATATGCGCTCGATGATGACCCGCGAGACCATTCAGCACAACTGCGACTGCTTCAAGAAGCAGATGGAGCGCTTCATTGAGTTCGGTGAAGACAAGGCGATGATGGTCAACAACGCAGACTGGCTGATGGACCTCAACTACGTAGAGGTGCTCCGCGAGGTGGGCGCTTGCTTCTCGGTCAACAATATGCTGCGTGCAGAGTGCTACAAGCAGCGCATGGAGAAGGGACTTTCCTTCCTCGAATTCAACTACATGATCATGCAGTCCTACGACTTCTACCACCTCTTCAAGACTTACGGCTGTAATATGCAGTTCGGCGGCAACGACCAGTGGTCGAATATGCTCGGCGGTACCGAGCTCATTCGCAAGAAGCTCGGCAAGGACGCACACGCGATGACCATCACCCTCCTGCTCAACTCGGAGGGCAAGAAGATGGGTAAGACCGCGTCGGGTGCCGTATGGCTCGACCCCAACAAGACCTCTCCCTACGACTTCTTCCAGTACTGGCGCAACGTCGGCGACGAGGACGTCATCAAGTGCCTGCGTATGCTCACCTTCCTGCCGCTCGAGCAGATCGACGAGATGGCGGCATGGCAGGGTGAACAGCTCAATAAAGCGAAGGAGATCCTCGCATACGATCTGACCAAGCTGGTCCACGGTGACGAGGAGGCGAACAAGGCACTCGAGACCGCGCGCAAGGTTTTTGCCGCAGGCGGCATCAGCGACGATATGCCGACCACCGTACTCACCGACGACAACTTCGCTGACGGCAAGATCGGCATCCTCGATCTGCTGACCGTATCGAAGCTCTCGGCATCGAGAAGTGAAGCCCGCCGTCTGGTCGTACAGGGCGGCGTGACCGTATGCGATGCGAAGGTCACCGATCCCGATGCGAAATTCGAAAAAGCATTCTTTACCGAGCAGGACGTCATCCTGAAAAAGGGTAAAAAGGTATATCACCGTTTTCAGATCGGCTGATGGCTGAGAAGAAGGAGGAACAACGATTGAAGGAGAATATCAGGGCACTGGGCAATCTGCTCGCCGATCTTTCGCAGAGCGGTCTGCTCGTGTACAGTGAAAATGAGCCCTTAGCGCCTCTTTCTACCTTTAAGATCGGCGGCAAAGCCGACTACGTGGTCTATCCGCTCTCTCAGAGAGGCTTGATTGCGACCGTGCAAGCGGCAAAGCAGTGCGGTGTTCGATACGGATTGTTCGGCAACGGCTCGAATCTGCTCTTTGCGGATGAGGGCTTCAGAGGTGTCGCTATCTTTACCACGAAAATGAATAAAGTAAGTCGAGAGGGCAATCTGCTCATCGCGGAAGCGGGCGTTTCGCTCACGGGACTTGCGGTTACCGCCATGAAAGCGGGGCTTAGCGGACTGGAATTTGCCTACGGCATCCCCGGTTCGGTGGGCGGCGCAGTCTACATGAACGCAGGTGCGTATGACGGGGAGATCGCTTCGGTCGTCACGAGATCGTCTTATTGGACATCCGATCTGCCTGTCGGTGAGGTCGCATGGCTCGAGGGCGATGCACAAGCATTCGGCTACCGAACCTCTGCCTATCAGGGGAGCGATAAGCTCATCCTTTCGGCGGCTTTTGCCCTGAAAGAGGGCGATCCTGCCGAAATTAGGGCGAAAATGGACGACTTTATGGCAAGACGGAGGGCTAAACAGCCACTCGAATACCCGAGCGCAGGCTCTGCCTTCAAGCGCTATCCCGGTTATTATACGGGCAAGCTGATCGAGGATGCGGGACTGAAGGGGCTGACCGTCGGCGGTGCACAGGTATCCGAGAAGCACGCGGGCTTTGTGATCAACCGCGGCGGCGCGACGGCAAAGGATGTGCTCACCCTCATCGAGCAGATCCGGTCGGTCATCTACGATAAAAACGGTATCCGTATCTCTCCCGAGGTGCAGATCATTCCCGCTGACGGAGAGCATAAGTAATACCACAAAACAAGGGAAAATCATGGAATTTGTTATCATAACGGGCATGTCGGGTGCAGGCAAAAATACCTGCAGCAATATCTTGGAAGACCTCGGTTATCTTTGCGTGGATAATATTCCCTTTTCGCTGATCGAGAGCTGCATCGATTTCTATACTGCCACCTCGAAGGGAGATAAGATCTCGTTTACCCTCGACATCAGGGGACAGGAGGATCTCGGCGGGCTCATGGAAGTAGTGCGCACACTCAGATGCAAGAAGGGGTGCGACTGTAAGCTCATCTTCCTCGATGCCGCAGATGAGGTGATCATGGCGCGCTATCAAGAGAGCCGTCACCTGCATCCGTGGGTGCTGACCAAGAGCCTCACTCTGCCCGAGGCACTCATTCTCGAGCGCGAACAGCTCGCTGATCTCAGGGTTGAAGCTGATCTCGTGCTCGATACCTCACGTCTGCGTCCGCCCGAAGCAAAGGAAAGGATCGAGCATTTTCTTGATGCCGTGCATAGTACGGGCATGATGGTGACCTGTATGTCCTTCGGTTTCAAGCACGGTGTGCCGCTGAGCGTCGATCTGCTCTTCGACGTGCGCTGCTTCCCGAATCCGCACTATGTGCCTGAGCTGCGCCCCCAAACGGGGCTCGATGCGCCCGTAGCCGAATACGTGTTCTCCTTCGAGGAGACCAATCTGTTCATGGACAAGCTCTGCGATCTGATCGATTTTCTCCTTCCCAAATACAAGGCGGAGGGCAAGTCACAACTTACGATCGGCATCGGATGTACGGGCGGTCAGCACCGTTCGGTGGCGATCGCCGAGCGCCTGGGCGCGCACCTCAAGGCGCAGGCGGCAGCCGTCAGTCTGCTTCACCGTGATATGAAAAGGAATAAGCAATCATGAGCTTTGCATATGAAACGAAAAGCGCGCTCGCGGGAGTGCTGATAAAAGACCGCTGTTGTAAAAAGGCATTGCTTTTCGGTCTGCTCTATCCCGCTTCGAGTTTCGTGGCTGATGAAAGCAGACAGCGCATCATCCGTTTTTCGACCGATAACGAAAAATGCGCATCTCTGCTCGGCAGTATGGTGCGCTCCCTCTGCCGAACCGACGTGCTCTGGGAACTGGTCAAACAGCGCTCGAGACGTGGGATGCAGCAGGATATCTGGCATCTGCTCGGTGGGGAAGAACTGCTCACCGAAGGACTGATCGAAGAATTTGAAGCCGCATCACACGAATTTTCGCATATTTTGGTCTGCGAAAACTGCGCAAAGGCGTTTCTGAGAGGGCTTTTCCTCTCGGTCGGCAGTGTCGTTGACCCCGTGAAGGCTTATCACCTCGAATTTGCGATTTCAGAGGAAGACAAGTGCAATAAGGCGTGCGAATACCTTTGCTCGGTCTCTTTTCCCGTGAAGATCACCGTCAGACGGGGCGTGCGTGCCATTTATTTAAAGGAAAGTGAAGCGGTCGAGGATTTCTTCACCTTTGTGGGCGCACCGCAGACGGCGCTCGCCATCATGAACGCCAAGATCCTCCGCGATATCCGCAACAACGAGAACCGCAAGGCAAACTGCGACACGGCGAATATCTACAAATCGACGGGGGCGGCTGCTGCGCAGATCAAGGCGATCAAAAAGCTCGAGCAGAACGGTAAACTGCCGACACTTGCCGAGCCGCTCCGCATCACAGCGGCACTGCGGCTCGAATACCCCGAGGTCTCACTTGCAGAGCTCGCGGCACTCCATGAGCCGCCGATCACCAAATCGGGGGTCACGCACAGGCTGGCGAAGCTGCAAGCTGCAAGCGAGTCTGAGGAGTGAGGGCAGAGGCGCTTTATGGGAATCGGCGCGATTCGTTCGTTATATTCGCATAGGGGAGGCATTTCGCCGCCCGCTTCGTGGGATTTCTGCCGAATTACATCTTGGCAAACCGTTCGATCGGGAGGCGAAACGCTTCCCCTACGGACGTCGAATGAAGAAATCGCAATAGCCTTTGTAGGGACAGGCGTTCTCGACTGTCCGTTTCGTGGGATTCCCAGCGAATTTTATTTCGCGAAACCGTTAGAAGGCGGCGGGAGCAAGCCCTCGCCCTACGAGGTTTGGCGATAATGCCTTGTATATCGATAAACCTTATTTGGATGAAGACTAATCTTTAATCTAAGTCGGGCGAGCAGCCCGACTTAAAAGAAGTTTTTGAAGTGCAGAAACTTCTTTTAAAAAGTTTCTGCCGGGTTCCAAGGGCAGAGCCCTTGGTTAAGGAGATTTTGCGATGGCTGATTTTGTACATTTGCATTTGCATAGTGAATACAGTCTGCTTGACGGTGCCTGTCGGATCAGCGAGATCCCGCAGATGGCGCGCGAGATGGGGCAGTCGGCTGTCGCACTCACCGATCACGGTGCGATGTACGGTGCGGTCGACTTTTACACCGCTTGCAAAAAAGAAGGGGTCAAGCCGATCATCGGTTGCGAGGTCTATCTTGCTCCCGCCAGCCGCTTTGACCGCACCCGCACCGCTTCTTATTTCAACACGCACCTCGTCTTGCTCTGCATGAACGAGGTCGGCTACCGCAACCTCATTTATATGGTCTCCAAGTCCTATACCGATGGCTTTTACGTCAAGCCGAGGATAGACATGGAGCTGCTCAGAACGCACAGCGAGGGGCTGATCTGTCTGTCGGGCTGTCTTGCGGGTCGTGTTCCGCAGGCGATCCTGCTTGACGACCTCGCAGAAGCCGAGCGCTTTGCACTCGAGCTGTCCGAGCTCTTCGGGAAGGATCACTTCTACCTCGAGCTGCAGGACCACGGCATGGAGGAGCAGAAAAAGGTCAACCGAGCGCTCTTCGAGCTGTCGGCGAAGACGGGCATCCCGCTCGTTGCCACCAATGACGTGCACTACCTTCGCAAGCATGATGCCGATACGCAGTCGATCCTGCTTTGCATTCAGACGGGCAACGTCATCACAGACGGGCGTCCGATCGGCTTTGAGGAAGACGAGTATTATTTTAAATCGGCTGATGAAATGACCGCGCTCTTTCCCGCACATAAGTGCGCGATTGAAAATACCGTCAAAATAGCCGAAATCTGCAATTTCGACTTTGAAATGGGGCAGACCAAACTGCCCACCTACGAGGTGCCCGACGGAAGCACGCCGAAGCAGTATCTCCAAAAGCTCACCTACGAGGGCTTTCAGCGCAGGATCGATGCGGGACAGATCGACTTCGACGACGAACACACCGAGGAAGATTACAAAAGCCGCATTCTATATGAACTGCTCATCATCTCGAAGATGGGCTACGATGCCTACTACCTCATCGTCTGGGATTTCATCAACTGGGCGAAGGAGCAGGGCATTCCCGTCGGTCCGGGCAGAGGCTCGGGTGCGGCAAGTCTTGTGGCGTATCTCATCGGCATCACCGACGTTGATTCGATCAGATACGGACTGCTGTTCGAGCGTTTTTTGAACCCCGAGCGAGTCAGTATGCCCGATTTTGACACCGATTTCTGTTATAACCGCAGAGACGAGGTCATTCGCTACGTTACCGAAAAGTACGGCGCAGACCACGTTTCGCAGATCATCACCTTCGGAACGCTCGCCGCAAGAGCGGCAGTGAGGGATGTCGGCAGAGCGCTCGGGATGAGCTATTCTGACGTCGATAAGGTGGCGAAGCTCCTCCCGCAGGGACCAGGTGTGACCATCAAATCGGCGATGAGCGATACTTCCGAGCTGAAGACGCGCTACGACGAGGATCTTCAGATCCGCAAGCTGATCGACTATGCGCTCGCGCTCGAGGGAATGCCGAGGCACGCTTCGGTGCACGCCGCAGGTGTGGTCATCACCAAAGAACCGCTCTACCACTATCTCCCCCTTGCAACCAGCGGCGATCAGCCGATCACGCAGTTCGATATGGATACGGTGGCATCGCTCGGACTGCTGAAGTTCGACTTCCTTGCCATCCGATACCTTACCATTCTGTCGGATGCCGAAAGGGAGATCAAAAAGACCGAGCCGACCTTCGACCTTGCCACCATTCCATTTGATGATCCCGAGACCTATCAGCTCCTGTCGGAAGGGAACACCGAGGGCGTATTCCAGCTCGAATCGACGGGCATCAAGCGACTGCTCCGCAATCTCTCGCCCGACACGCTCGAGGACGTGATGGTGGTCATTGCACTCTACCGTCCAGGACCGATGGATTCGATCCCGAAATACCTCGAAAATCGCCGTAACCGCGATCAGATCACCTATTCCATCCCTTGTCTTGCCGAGATTCTCGACGAGACCTGCGGCTGTATCATCTATCAGGAGCAGGTCATGCAGATCTGCCGCAAGATCGCGGGCTTCTCCTACGGGAAGGCAGATTCGGTACGCAAGGCGATGTCCAAGAAGAAGCCCGAACTGCTCGAGCAGATGAGAGCCGATTTTCTCAAGGGCGCGAAGGAAAACTTCATCGATACCACCCTCGCAAACGAGCTCTTCGATGAAATGGCATCTTTTGCCAAGTATGCTTTTAACAAAGCGCACGCCGCCGCCTATGCGGTGACCTCTTACCGTACTGCCTATGTAAAAGCCCACTATCCGACCGCCTATTACGCCTCGCTGCTCACTTCGGTGATGGGCAATCACGCGAAAACGGCGGCTTATATCGCCGACTGCGCCAAAATGGGTGTCAAGCTGCTGCCCCCGCACGTCAATGAGAGCGAAAATGCCTTCTCTGTCTCATCGGAGGGCATCCGATACGGGCTTTGCGGCATCAAAACGATCGGCGACAACTTCGTTAAACTGCTCAAGGAAGAGCGAAAGAAGGGGCTTTTCAAGAATTTTCTCGATTTTGCCGATCGAATGAGCGCACTTGAGTTCAATCGCCAACAGGCGCAAGCGCTGATCAGCGTCGGCGCTTTTGACGGGCTGGGAAATAGCCGCGCACAGCTGATGGGTGAGCTTGAAAAGATTATGCAGATGGTGTCTGACAACCGCAGACGCAACCTCGACGGTCAGACAGACCTCTTCTCGGACGCGGCGCTCGATTCGCCGTCGTTCAGCTATCGCTTCCCCGACGTTCCCGAATATACCGCCAGACAGCAGCTCAGACTTGAAAAGGACTACATCGGGCTCTACCTTTCGGGCAATCTGCTCGATGACTACAGCGCACACGAAGGTGCACTGAATGCTGCCTCGATCTCCGATATCGTCGAATCCTTTGCCGAGGGCGAGACCGAAAATGCAGTCGGAGGGCTCTACAAGGAAGGGCAGAGCGTCGTGATCGCGGGTATCGTCTCGAAGCTCACGCGCAAGAACACCAAAAACGGCGATTCGATGGCGTTTGTCACGATCGAAGACCGCATGGGTGAGATGGAAGTGCTCTTCTTCCCCAAACTCTGGCTGACGACTGCCCCCTTCGTTCAGAAGGATTCGGCGATCTGGGTCAAGGGAACGATCAGTGTCAAGGAAGAGGAAGCGCCCAAGCTGCTCGTCAATGCGGCAGGTGTAATGATTGATAATGCGAACTTTGACCGATCCTCTGCACCGATGCCCGAGGCTGACAGACCCCGCAGGGGCAGAGCTGAGCAGACTGTGCCCTCCGAGCACAAGGCAGTACCTCCCCGTGAAGCGGCAAGGACGATGCCGCCCGCTCCTCAGCCTGCGCAAACGCCTGTCAGCGCTTCTGCATCGACCCGACCGGGGCGAATCTTCATCCGTCTGCCCGACCTGACGGGTAGGCTCTACCGAAAGGTGATGCTGCTCAGCGAGATCTTTGCGGAGGGCGAGACCGAGGTTGTGCTCTACGACGGTGCAAGCGGGAAGTATACCAAGCTCGGCGGACTGAGGCTTCATGCCTCCGAGTTCGTGCTGGGCGAGCTTCGAGCGCTCTGCGGAAGCGAAAATATCGTGCTGCGCTGAAAACAAATAGAAAATTCTTTGAATATCGCACATTTATTCATAGTTACTTCAAATTAGCGAATTATAATAATAGAGATATCAAGCAAGGAAGGTTTTTCTGATTTGATGAAGAAGAACGTGAAACAAGATAAAAGCCTACAAAAGAACGTGCAGGATGCGACCCATTTCACATTCCGCGTAGTGCTGAAATCCATTCAGTGGATCTTCAATATACTGTTCACCATCCTGCTGGTGGGCATCATCGCGGGCTGTATCGTCGGCTGTGCATTTCTCATCTACGTGTCGAACAACGTCGATACGAACGTGGATGAGATCATCATGCTCTCGGGCAGTAAGGAAGGCTCGACGCGAATGTTCTATTACGAGAACGGCGAGCTGGTCGAGGACGAAAGTCAACGGCTGACAGGCGGCACCAATAAGCTGTGGGTCTCGATCGATCAGATCCCCGACGATCTGATCAACGCATTCGTGGCGATCGAGGATAAGCGCTTCTGGGACCATGAGGGCGTAGACTGGATCACCACCATTCAGGCGGCGATCAAATTCATCATCCCGACAGGCTCCAACCCCGGCGGTTCGACGATCACACAGCAGCTCGTCAAAAATGCGACGGGCGACAATGATTACACCATCCAGCGTAAGGTGCAGGAGATCATGAAGGCGATGAACCTCGAAAAAGAGGTCGAAAAGAAGGACATTCTCGAAATGTACCTCAATTCGATCTACCTTTCGCAGGGATGCCACGGCGTACAGGCTGCGGCAAATAAGTACTTCTCCAAGGATGCCTCCGAGCTGACGCTGATCGAATGTGCCGCGATCGCAGGCATTACGCAGAACCCCGTCAAATGGGATCCGATCCTCAACCCCCGCTTTAACAGCGAGCGACGGGATAATATTCTTCGTGAGATGTACAATCAAGGGCTGATCACCCGTGCCGAATTCGAAGCGAACTACAAGCAGGAACTTGTATTAAACGTCGAAGGCTCGGACGACGATGACGGCTCTGACAGCACTGCGGCTTCGACCACGACCTCGTGGTATACCGATGCGGTCATCGAGGAATCGATCGATCTGCTCGCAGAGAAATACGACGTCTCCGAAGTGATCGCCGCACAGATGCTCTATTCAGGCGGCTATAACATCGTAACGGCGATGAACCGCGACGTTCAGACGATTCTCGAAAAATACTACGTCGATATGTCCTCCTCGAGCTATCTGCCCACCTCCAATGTGGTCAACATTGAATCGTCGATGCTCGTAATGGATCCTTATAGCGGCAATATCGTCGGATTGGTCGGCGGCAGAGGGGTGAAGACCGATACCCGACTGCTCAACCGTGCCACGATGACCAAGCGTCAGCCGGGCTCTTCGATGAAGCCGATCGGTGTATATGCACCCGCGCTCGATTCGGGGGTCATTACCTACGGCACGACTTATATCGATTCGCCTTTTATCACAAGTCCTTCGAATTGGCCGCATAACTCCAACGACAGATACACCTACGGCGCTACGACGATCGATTACGCGATCGCGGCATCCAAGAATACCGTCGCCGTAAAGGTGCTCGATGACCTTGGGGTCAATAACTCATTCCGCTTCTTGTATGATAAATTGCATCTTACCTCACTGGTCGAGAGCATGACCACCACGACCGGTGTCAAGTCGGACAAAAACCTTGCCTCGCTTGCACTGGGCGGTCTGACCTACGGCGTCACTCTCAAAGAGATGGTTTCGGCGTACTGCATATTCCCGTCGGGCGGTATCTATTCTCATCCGCGCACCGTGCTCGAGATCCAGACCTCTGCGGGACAGGTCGTCATTGACAACAATCCCGATGCCGAAGTCGTCCTCAAGGAGGGCACTGCGCAGACGATGGTTCGTCTGATGGAGCACGTCATTTCGGGTACTGAAAGCACGAACGGTACTGCTTCGAGTGCAAGACAGGTTCAACAGCTCGTCGGTGCGGCAGGCAAAACGGGTACGACCGACAGCGAGGTCGACCGTTGGTTTATCGGATACACCCCCTACTATACCGCAGGCATATGGGTGGGCTACGACGAACCGCAGAGCATGAAGGGCAAGCTGACCAGCGGCACGCACGTCAAGATGTGGAATGACATTATGGTCGAGATCCATGAGAATCTGCTCGGAAAGGTAGAAGCAGGTGAGGTCGAGAAGAAGACCTTCAATGACGATCTGCTCATCAAAGCGACCTATTGCAAGAGCACGGGACTGCTTCCCAATGAGGGTTGTACCAAAATGACAGGCTATTTCACCCGAGATACACTGCCGACCTCGAGCTGCAACAAACACAAAAGTGCAGCCTGAATCAAACCGAAAATCACCTCATATACATGAATGAGGTGATTTTTTTGCGTTTGTTCAGAGGATTTAAAAGGGAAGTGAATTGTGCGGATCTGAGTGTGATCCTGCTCTTTGCGGCGGGCAGTCTGCTGCTCGGTATATTGTCGGCGCTGATCGGTGGCGGACATTTGCTCTATTACCACTTGTGTATGCCGCGATTTGCGCCGCCGCCCTTCATTTTATGGCTGATCTGGACGGTCGTCTATTTGGCGATCGGCTCAGCGGCAGGCATCGCTATTTCGATCGATCGGTGCTGTCGGCTGAGTCTTCGTCATACAGGCATAGTGTGGTGGTCGATCGGACTGGCGCTCAATCTGTTGTGGTTTCCGCTCTTTTTCGGAGCAGGGAGCTTCCTGCTGTCGCTCCTGCTCATCCCGCTCATGATCATTGTCGCCCTCCTGACCGTTCGTGCCTTCCTGCGCAGGAGCTTGCTTGCCGCACTGGTGATGGTGCTCTACGCCCTCTGGCTGTTTTTCTGCTTTTTTCTGGAAGTTGTCGTGATTTTGTGCAACTAAGCGAAAAAACGCTTGAATTTGTACAAAAGATATGCTATAATATAGTTTGGGAAGTATAACTTGCGAAAGTTGGGAAACCATGAAAATTCTGGGCATTACGGGTAGAAGCGGAAGCGGAAAGGGCTATGTTTGCGCCCGTTTTGCGAAGCACGGCATACCGACGATCGATACAGACGGCATCGTTCATGCGCTCTATCGCGAAAATGAAGCCTGTATCGCAGAACTCGAAGCCGCTTTCGGTTCTCTGCGCAGTGAAACGGGCGAGATCGATCGCAAAAAGCTCGGACGGATCGTTTTTGCCGATGCCGAAAAGCTCGCGAAGCTCAACGAGATTGTCCACCGCTATGTAAAAGAGGAGATCGACCGTATCGCGGCAAAGCTCGAAGCGCAGGGAACTGCGGCACTGCTGATCGATGCGCCGCAGCTCTATGAGGCGCACCTCGAAGGCGCCTGCGATCTTGTGATCGCGGTCAAAGCGCCCGAAGCCCTCCGCAGAGCACGCATCTGCGCGCGCGACGGCATCACCGAGGAAGCAGCAGACGCCCGTCTTTCGCATCAGCTCGACGATGCCTTCTTTGAAGCGCACGCCGATTTCGTCATCAGGAGCGACGACTCAGCCGACATCGATGCCCAGCTGTCGGTTCTGCTCGAGAGGATAGGCGTGTCATGAGCAGACGCAGACGCTCAAAGCTCAACGCTCTGCTGATCTTCCTGCTCACACTGCTCGTCCTCGTCGCGATCGTGCTGGCGGTGCACCTTATCCAAAATACGGGCGATTACCTCGATGAAAAGATCTACTTTCCCAAGGATGAGGACGATCCCGACCGGCTCGTCTACGAGGACTATGTCAGAGCGGCATCGGAGGAATTTTCGGTAGACATGGCGATCATCTACGCCGTCATCTACTGCGAGAGCGATTTCGACCCGGAAGCGACCTCATCGGTCGGTGCGATGGGGCTGATGCAGATGATGCCCGCCACCTTCGAGGAGATGCAGGGCTACCTCAAGGAGACCTACGACACCGAGGCGCTCTATGCCCCCGAAGTGAGCATTCGTTACGGAACATACTACCTGTCGCGGCTCTACCGCAGCTTCGGCGACTGGGAGATCGTGTTTGCCGCCTACAATGCAGGTCCGACCCGTGTCCGTGAATGGCTGGGCGACGAAGAATATGCCGCCGACGGCAAATTAGTTGAAATTCCATACCCCGAAACCGAGCACTATGTCGAAAAGGTGAAGGGGATGGTTGAAAAATATAAAGAATTATACCAAACGGAGGTTCAAAATGACACCTGAAGAAATCAAAGCACTGCAGGATTCACTCCTGTACAGCGCAAAAAACGTATACGAATCGCTTGACGAATCGTCGGAAGCCGAGATGAACGCTTATGCGGAAGGCTACAAGACCTATCTCGATTGCTGCAAGATCGAGCGGGAAGCGGTCTTCACTTCGATCCAGATGGCAGAGGCTTGCGACTTTAAGCCCTACACCTTCGGCATGGAAGTCAATGCAGGCGACAAATTCTACTACAACAACCGCGACAAGGAGCTCATTCTCTTTGTGGTGGGCAGCGAAAGCCTCGAAAACGGCTTCCGCATCTCTGCCGCGCACATCGATTCGCCCCGCATCGACTTAAAACAGCACCCCATGTACGAAGAGGGCGGCATGGGATTCTTCAAAACCCACTACTACGGTGGCATCAAGAAGTATCAGTGGACTGCGATCCCGCTTGCCATTCACGGCAGAGTGGTGCGCGGCGACGGCTCTTTCGTCGACATCGTCATCGGTGAAGAGGAAGGCGATCCGATCTTCTATATCAACGATCTGCTCCCTCACCTTGCAAAGGATCAGATGGCGCGCACCATGCGCGAGGGTGTGACAGGCGAAAAGCTGAACATCCTCATCGGCTCGAAGCCGCTTTCCGACGGCAAGGACATCAAGCTCGCCCTCTTAAAGCTGCTCAACGAGAAATACGGCATCGTCGAAGCCGATTTCATCTCGGCGGAGCTCTCGGTCGTGCCCGCATTCAAGAGCCGCGACATCGGCTTTGACCGCTCGCTCATCGGCGGCTACGGTCACGACGACCGTGTCTGCGCATACCCCGCACTCACCGCTATCCTTGCGGCTGAGAACCCCAAGCACTCGCTCATGGTCATCCTCGCCGATAAGGAAGAGGTGGGCAGCGGCGGTGCGACGGGCATGAAGTCGATGATCTTCACCGACCTCATCGCACAGCTCTCGGCGACCCTCGGCGTGAACGAATATATCGTCCGTGCCAACTCGAAGTGCCTGTCGGCGGACGTCAACGCTGCATTCGACCCCAACTTCGGTGAAGTT
>CAYRQA010000004.1:21057-32542 GCA_964426285.1 uncultured Lachnospiraceae bacterium
GTTTACGAGAGCCGCAACAGCAGTTACATCAACGGCGGCGTGGTCATGACCAAGTACACGGGCTCGGGCGGCAAGAGCGGCACCAACGATTCGACCGCCGAATTCGTTGGCTTTGTGCGCAAGCTCTTCGACGAGCACAAGGTCGTCTGGCAGACGGGCGAGCTCGGCAAGGTAGACCAGGGAGGCGGCGGCACGGTAGCCGTCTACATCGCGGAGAAGGGCATCGACGTAGTCGATCTCGGCGTGGCGGTCATCTCGATGCACGCGCCCTATGAGGTGATCTCGAAGGCAGATCTCTATATGACCTACAAGGCATTCGTCGCATTTAATGCCGACTAATATTGTTGACCGGTCAACCCGAGCGAAAATTTTCGCTCGGGTTATGATTATTATTCATGATTAATTAAAAAATTAACAAATTGTATCAGAAAACCGTCCGTGCTTATTGACAAATTCGAAAAAATAATATATAATTGTACTTGACATATCCGAGGAAATGGTGTATAATTTCTGTATGTATTTTTGCATATACATTTGCGGATGTGGCGAAATTGGCAGACGCGTCGGATTTAGGTTCCGATGAGTAATCGTGCAGGTTCAAGTCCTGTCATCCGCACCAACTCAGAGGTGCTTGCCGAGATACACTTTACCCACTGCGGTGACGGTGCGTTACGGCAGGGCTGAGAATGCCAAGCATTTTTGAAGATAAAGAGTACGCTTGTCGGGCTCTTTTCAATGGTTTGTGCCGCAGACACATCTGACGGCGTGATCAGAATAAAGTGAGGGATAAATATGAAAAAAACAAGCTTAAGAGCGATATCTTTGCTGCTTGTCTTGTGCATGATGTTCGGCTTCTTGCCGGCAGGAATGCTCTCGTTTGCAGCGGATAACGAGCTGCCGGAAAGCTATCCGACACCCAACGCGGTCGTTGTCGCGGCATCCGACTTTCAGCAGAACGCCGGCCATTCGGCCAGCGACTCCGTCATGGAGGGCATTATCGCTGCTATGAAAGCCGGCGGCGTGACAGACGTAGACGGCGCCATCTTCTGCGGTGATTATAGCAATAACTATACTGCGTCCGATTCCGGCACCGGACTGAGTCTTGTATACGGCAACTACAATACCGCCTGGGGTCTTACCTATGACGATATCGTCTTTGTCCAGGGTAACCACGACCCCAAGACAACGTCTAACCTGGATCCCAGCGGCGCCAATGACCCCACCTCCGGCGAGTACGGTGTCTTCGTCATCCATGAGGACGACTATGGCTGGGCGTCCGGCGACTATGGTAAGAGCGAGGGGGAAATCAAGGCCACTGCTGACAATCTGAAGACCTATCTGGATGCCAAGCTTGCGGCAGAGTTCGACAAGCCTATCTTCGTTGCGTCTCACCTGCCCCTGCACTACTCCATGCGTACGTATAACGACGGCGACGCACGGTATGCTCAGTACATCTTCGATGTGCTGAACGATGCTGCTGTTGCAGGTCTGAACATCATCTATCTGTACGGTCACAACCACTCCCAGAGCTTTGAGAATTACCACGGCGGCGGCGCGGTCTTCTATTCTGCCGGCGATGAGATCCTCATCGGCGATACCACCAATCAGAAGACCCACCACACCGAGACCATCAACTTCACCTACATGAACGCCGGCTTCACCGGTCGCTTCGATTCTGAGGACACCGCCGACCCCACCAACACCGGCACTGTCTTCAAGATTTATGACGACTACGTTGAAATCACCCGATATGACGCCAACGGTACTCACAACCTGAAGAGCGCAGGCGTCCAGAGCAAGAAGTACTCCACCGAGGCTTCTCTGTATGCTCCCAACACCCGTGTGGAAGGAAGTCCCCAGGAGATTGAGCTGCAGCTGTTCAATCCCCGCGTGCCTGACACCACGGTAACGGATGCAAGCAATACCGGCATCACCGTTGCTGCACCCGGCATCACTGGTGTGATGGTTTCCGTGAATAACGTTCCCAACTTTGACACAACAAAGTATTCTGCTTACGTTTCCTACGATATCAAGGTCGATGGATACACTCCTGGCACCACCGCCACGGTGACCATCCCCGTGCCCGATTCCTTTGACCCTGCCAAGTCGGTTGTCGTGCTGGATCAGGGTAATGTCATTGCCAGAGTTTCCATTGTGGACGGTAAGATCACTTTCACCACCAACCACTTCTCCGTTTATGACATTGCTCAGTTCGCTGTGGACGAGGTGACGAACTGGGTCGAGATCCCTGGCGACAGCAGAACCATCTTCCGCCTGACCAACTCCCTGACCACAGACAAGAAGTATGTGATCGTTAGTTCCAATCAGGTGGGTTCTGCCACTGCTACTAATCTGAACAACAACAACAACATTAATACAGTTCCTGTAACTGTTATTGCGGACACTGAAGGCAATTACATTGAGGCTCCCGCAACCACCGCACAGTGGATCTATAATAATTCCCAAAAGTTCCAAAATGTAAACTCCGCCACTCGCTATCTGCGTGGCATTAGTAGCGCCTTGGGCACCACGACCCTTTCCTTCCAAAGCTATACGTCTTGGATCTATAATGATTCCTCTTACGGACTTAGAGCCAGCAGCGGTAATAGTTACAGATACATGAATTCTGTTACTACTACTTCCACAAGCAGTAACACCAATCGTGTCTACATCTACGAAGAGGAAACTCTCACCCTCCCCGGCGGCTACGCAGGCATGACCGGTCAGACTGAGTACTATCTGGTCACCGGCAGATACGCCGATCAGGCAGCAGTCGTAGCGATGATCAAAGGGAACATCACCGTCTACACTGCCACTGACAATAGTGGCACCGATGCCACCGAAACCACCGACTATCAGATCACTGGCACCGTCAACCCCGGCACCGCTGATATCTACACCCTGACCGTCACCTACGGAGGAAAGACCCTGGGCACCATCACCGTCGAAGTGGCAGATAAGACTGCTACCAGCCTCGTGGTCGATCCCATGGAAGGCTCCGTTGAGCGCGGCTCCAAGAGCACCGTTCTGACCGGCAGCACCATGACCGTGACCTATGATGACGGCACCTCAGAGATCATCCCTGTCACCGTCGGGATGCTCAGCGGCTACCTGAACATCACCAAGAACGGTACTTACACCGATCTGTCCATCACCTACGCCGGCATGACCGTTGAGGGTTATACCCTGAACGTTGTCGATGTATCCGGCAACAACTTCCCCACCTATCCCGAGGGCGGCTCCGTCAAGGTAGACAAGACTGCCACCGGACAGGACTTCCAGAACACCGGCGTCTCCCGCGTCGAGCTGTCCGTTTCCGGTCTGCCTTCCACCAAGGGCGTTGACGTGATCGTCATGCTGGATACTTCCAGCTCCATGAACTCCAACAATGTTGACGATGGCTCTCAGACACGTGCTGCCGCCCTGCGCGAAGCCCTGGCAAATCTGGTCACACAGCTTCAGGCTGACGGACCCGACGGCAACCCTCTGGATATCCAGATCGCCATTGCCGACTTTAACGGCTACTACGTCAGCAATACCCAGGTCACCCGTCCCTACAACTTGGAAACCAAGGACCACCTGAAGGGCACCACGGTTAAGAGCAATACCGATAACTTCGGCGCTGAGATCTACACCGGCAACGGAACCCTGTCCGCAGGCGCTTTTGTCGATGTCCATGACATCAATGGTCAGACTGTTGCCAACGCGCTGAACTTCCAGTCCGGTACCAACTATGACTATGCCTTCGATGCTGTCTATCAGTTGGGCGAAGCCATCCGGACTGCCAACGAGGAAGAGCGCGACCTGTACGTCATCTTCATGTCCGACGGCGCTCCCTTCCAGTATAACTACTTCTCCTCCCAGTCCGAGTACAACGCCGGCGGCACACTCTGGAACCACTGGCTGACCGGTACTGTTGTGGACAGCGATTGGGACGATAAGACCCATTCCTACTTCTATAACCCCGAAGGCAAGCATTGGATGGCTGAGGCTATCAAGGGCGCGGTCAACCAGGATTACACAGTCATCCGCAAGAACGCTCCCAGCTCCAGCTTCATCGACGTCACCGGCGACGGCGTGGCCGACAATTATATGACCACACTCCCCGGACTGAACGCCACCATGTACTCCATCGGCTTCTGCGCAGAAAAAGATGATAACGAGATCAAGGCTACCAGCATCCAGTATATTCTGCGGAACATCGCATCCGATCCCAGCCTGTATTTCACTGCTAACGACGGCGACGACCTGAATGGTATTTTCACCAACATCACCGATTCCATCCGTTACGCCGCCCAGAATGCCGTATTTGAGGACCAGATGGGCTCTGCTTACGACCTGCAGATTAATCCCTCGATTCCCAAGTCAGACGGATCTACCACCACTGATATCAGCACCGATATCACCGTCACTTCTTACTCTATCTACACTTCCGCTCAGGTTGGTACTACCGTAAATGGACACCTTGTTACTGCTGACGATGTCGGCAAGACCTATGGCAACAGCACTGTTCTGGAAACTGTTTCCTTTAGTGTGGATACGAATGGCATTATTACCGCTACTTCCACTGCAAAGAGCGGCAACATCTTGGTGGATGGCATCATCTGCGCTGCAAACTTCTTCTATAACACCACCACTTCCACGAAGACCATCACCCTGGCGAGTGGTTCTACCTACGAACTGCCCGGTGAGACTTTCTATTGGAACATCGGGACCATTAATGAGAAGCAGTACACGCTGTCCTACGCCGTTGTTTTGGTTGGCGCTCTGGATGGCAAGGTACCGGAAGGCAGTCTCGCCACCAATAACTACGCAATTCTTTCTTACACCAACTGGCTGGGCAACGAGGTTTCCCAGAGCGTTTCTTCTCCCACCATGGCATGGGGCGGCGCTAACGTCAGCTACGCTTTCTACCTGGTTGACGAGAACGGAAATCCTCTTGCAGCTGACGGCCACACCACCACCAATATTATTAACGCCTACAAGGTTACTCAGCCTGTTCTGTACCAGAGCGTGAATCTGAATGCGGGCGCAGTGATACTGAGCACTGTTGCAGAGCGCGTTCTGCCTACTGGTTATGTTCTGTATGACGCAAATGCAACGTACACTGTGAATGTTGCCTCCGGTTCCGGCAACAGCAAATGGGAGATTGCTGGCGAACATCCTACTTCAACCTACGTCACCGGCTACGCGGGCGCTCAGGATTACTCCAACACAGCCTCTGTCAACGACCCCACTTACGACTACACCCACACCACTGTCTACTTCGCCGTGGTCTGGACTATCGGCACTGTGCCCGATACCGTAGTCATCGACTTCGGTCTGCCTGTTGACATCTCCGTCCTGACGAACGATATGTTCGGTGGCCTCGGCACCCTTGTCGGCGTCGGCGCTGAAGTGAACAACTCCGGCGCTCTGGCTACCAGCTACACCGGCACCTACGGCACTGCTGAAATCGTCAATGGTAAGGTTCGCTACACCCTCAATTCCATGAAGATGGATGCTCCCGAGGTGTTCACCTACGCCGTCTACTACACTGGCACCACCAATCCCGGCTACTACTACGGCACTGTCACCGTCATCCCCGCCACCACCGTCTACTTTGAGGATAGCTTCCTGACACTGAAGGGTTACAGTACGGATGGCACTGAAATTCCTGACGCTTGGATCCAGGAGGGAACCACCGTATCTGGTGCAACTCAGGGCGAGGATCGTCCCGGCTCCTACAGCCGACCTGAGTTCGATGTCAACAACATCTACGGCTTCGACGGCGCTTACACCAACATGAGCACCTTCTCCATGGGCTCTGCGGCGAAGATTACCGTTGATGCAAACTCCTATGGCACTGCTACCTTCACCTTCTACGGCACCGGCTTTGATGTGGTTTCCATGACCAGTAGTCAGACGGGGGTTCTTATCGCTCAGGTTTACTCCGGCAATTCGACAGCAGGAGCTCCGGTTAAGACGTTGCTTGTTGATACGTATTACGGTTATACTAAGGCTGAAGACGGCACATGGATTACGACATCGGAAACGGACAATGCCCTCTATCAGATTCCTGTTATCAAGGTTGACGACCTTGATTATGGTCAGTATACCGTGAAGATTACTGCCTCCTACTATGATGCACTTAATAATAATCGTGTAGAGAATAATGAAGGAAAAGAAGTTGGTGACGGTAGCTACGACTTGTATCTGGATGCGATCCGTATCTATAATCCCACCGGCAATTTGAGTGATGTCGCCAATGAAGCTTATAAAGCTGACGGCGAAGGCTGGCCCGTATTCACTGAGCTTCGCAATAACATCATTAGCGCCGGAACCTTTAATGGTACTGAGAATGACAGCGTTTCGGGTGCTGTATTCATCGACGGTGTCGGTAGTACTTCTACTATTTCCGACTATATCAGCTACGGTCCCAACAACGAGTTGTATTTGGCTAAGAACCAGTCAATTGCCTTCAATGTCGCAACCAATGAGTATGTTGCTGACGTTCAGCTTGGTATCAAGGGTGCTAACGGTGGTTCTGTGACCTTTACCATCAATGGTGTAGGGAAGTCGATCACAACAACTACCGATATGTACTACAGCATTAAGGACTATGCTTCCGGAACTGTGGTTATCACGAACACCGGTGACGTTATCCTGTCCTTGACTAACATCAAGGTCACTTATACGCAGAATCCTGAAACAATCGCGGCACCCACCAGTTTGTTGTGGATGGATGTCTCTACTGCAACCTACGCATTAATGAGCCTGCGCTCAATCAGTGCTGATGACACCCAGACCGAAACACCCGATGTTGAGGTAACCGAGCCTGAGGTAACTGAACCTGAAGTAACTGAACCTGAAGTAACTGAACCTGCGGTAACTGAACCTGCGGTAACTGAACCTGCGGTAACTGAACCCGAAGAGGATGTGCCCGCCGGTAGCAATACGGTTGCAGACTTAATTGACACAATCAGTAACGCGATCAAGAGGATTCTTGGTTGGCTGTTCCACTGAGAGGAGGTATCACAATGAAAAAAGTATATGTGAAGCCTGTGCTCATTTTTGAGGACTTTACGCTGAACACTAATATTGCCGGTGATTGCGATAGAATTGCAGGTAGCCCTTCTAAAGGTACTTGCGGCATATCGGGCAGTGCTCCTGGCTTGGATTTGTTTTCAGTTGGCATTATTAGTGGATGTGTAATTAATGGTAATGATGACGAATCCTGCTACCATGTTCCTACTGCAGCTACTAACCTCTTCAACTCTTAATCGCAAAACCTAAAACGAAGGTCGTGCCATTTTCGTGGCGCGACCTTCCTTGTAAATCGAGGATTCAATATGAGCGCAAAAAACACAAGTCGAAAAAAATCCGACAAGCTCACGAAGAAACAGCTCACCGCAATAGCGATCGTCGTTGCAGTCGCCGTTGTTGCACTTTGCCTGATCATGGCTATTGTCCTGCTGATCAACTCGAATAATCAGTCAGACACTCCGGAAGTCGATGATAAGCCGACCAAAGTCCCCGCACAGATCGAGCAGATAGAGGATGCTGCCATCAACCTCGGGCATGGCATGGTGATAACGAACATAGGGAGCTACACCGGCGTGTACATGGAGGATGGCTCGGATGAGATCCTGTCGGGCATTCTCATGATTATCGTGACCAATACAGGCACGGAAACCATCCAATACGCCGAGATCACACTGCCTGTCGGTGATAAAATGGCATCCTTTTCACTCTCAACACTGTTGCCCGATGCATCGGTAGTGCTACTTGAAAAGAATCGGATGCCTTACGCCAAGGATGCGGCGCTCACGAGTGCCCTTGCTAAGAATGTGGCGGTCTTCTCTGATCCGCTCATCCTCCATGAGGATAAGCTGAAGCTTCAAGTTCTGGATGGTGCTATTAACGTCACCAACGTCTCCGATGAGGATATCAGCGGGGAAATCGTGATTTATTACAAAAACAGTTCCACTGATCTCTTCTACGGCGGAATCACTTACCGCGTGCGGATCGAAGGCGGTCTGAAAGCGGGCGAGATCCGACAAGTTACGGCAAGCCATCTTTCGGACAGCGGCAGTACCATTGTGTTTGTAACCTGTGGGTGATCGCATGGAGAAGTACTATTCGTTTGCCGGGGTAGAGATCGCAGTCTCTCTGCCTGACGAAATGATGTATGAAGACGACCGTACGTTGTCAGACTTTCGTGTAGAGGCAGTGCGCGATCCTCATACTTTCAACTTTTCAATGACAGATGCGTTAGAGCCGCCGAAAGGGGAACTCATCGGTCTGTTCCCGGGACTCCGTGTATATAAACAAGGTCATGAGACAGTGCGCTATATCGGTTCTTTGCAGGATGATTGGTGTCATGCCTATATTCGGGCAACCCGTTTCGGAAATGAACACCTTGTACAGCTAAAGGCATCGCAGTTTCGCGATCACATCGGCGTGAAAACGGTATTGAACTCCCTCGAAGCCGAGCATTTGGTGGCTATGGCAGGCGGTTTTATCCTGCACAGCGCCTTTATCGAATGGCAGGGCAAAGCGATCCTTTTCACTGCACCCTCAGGGACCGGAAAATCCACTCAGGCTGACCTGTGGCATAAGCTCAGAGCTGCCGAGATTATCAACGGTGATCGCTCGGCGGTGCGGATCGAGGACGGTCAGGTTCTTGCGGCGGGCGTGCCCTTTGCGGGAAGTTCGAAATACTGCAAGAATCGCACCCTTCCGCTCGCCGCGGTGGTCTATTTGGGACAAGCGCCAGAGACTACCATTGAGCAGCTGCGCGGGGTTCATGCGTTCCGTAGAATCTGGGAGGGCTGCAGCGTCAACACATGGGACAAAGTGGATCTTTCGCTGGTCTCCGACACCGTACAAAAGGTGATCGAGGCTGTCCCCGTATACTGCCTGCGTTGTACACCCGATGAATCTGCTGTGATTGCACTCGAGCAAGCACTCAAAAGTAGGAGGATAGAATGAACACGAAGAATACCGAACCGTATCTGTCGACATATCTGCACTCAAAGGGGCGGAGGTTGGGACTGCCGATCGCAGGTAATTTTGAACTCACTGCAAGGTGCAATTTCCATTGTCCTATGTGCTACGTTCATATGACCGAAGCGCAAGTAGATGCAACGGGGAAGGAACTGACTGCCGAACAATGGCTGTCGATTGCCAAAGATGCACGAGATCGGGGCATGATTTTCGTACTGCTTACCGGCGGTGAGCCTTTGATGCGCAAGGATTTTTTCGAGATCTACCGCGGAATGAAGGAACTCGGGCTGATGATCTCGATCAACAGCAATGGTTCGATGATTAGCGGCGAGATTCTCGAGAAATTTTTGGAAGATCCCCCTTTCCGCTTTAATATCTCCCTCTACGGCGGCTCCAATGAGACCTATACGCGAATGTGCGGACACCCGATGTACGATCGGGTCAAGGAGAAGATTCGTGCACTCAAGGCGGCAGGTGTGAGCGTGAGCCTGAATTTGTCGATCACACCCTATAACTGCTCTGACTTAGCACAAATCTATGCCGATGCACTGGAACTCGACGTAAACGTCAAGGCATCGAGCTATATGTATCCTCCGATTCGCATCAACGGCGAGCACTATGGATGCGGCAACCGCCTGTCCGCATCAGATGCGGCGAGATGCTCGGTTGAATGGGATGCACTGCGCTTTACCGAGGAGGAATTTGAGATCCGAGCTCAGAATATGCTGAAGCTGGTTGATTCCTTCCGCGATGGTTGTCCCGTCGAAGGGGATGAGGGTGTTCGTTGCCGTGCGGGAAGCAGTAGCTTCTGGATGACCTGGGACGGAAAGATGATGCCCTGCGGAATGATGTCTACTCCTGTGGTTTATCCGCTTGAGATCGGCTTTGACGCGGCATGGGATACCATCCGCAACGAAACGGCAAAGATTCACACGCCGACAGAATGTGTCAACTGTGCACACAAAGAAGTTTGCGGCGTTTGTGCTGCGGTTTGCCTGACTGAAACCGGCAGCTTTGATAAAGTGCCCACCTACGTCTGCGAAAAGACAAAAGAACAGGTCAGAATTACACAGGAAGTGTATTCGGAAAGGAAGCATCATGAAAACTAAGAAAGAACTGATCATGCGAAAGATCGCAGGTGATTATATTTTGGTTCCGGTAGGGAAGACAGTGCTCGATAATAACGGGCTGTTTGTACTGAACGAAGTCAGCGCTGATATTTGGAAACTGCTGAGCGAAGGGAAAAATACCGACGAGATCGTCAGTGCATTATCCGAAATTTATGATGCAGATCCGGCGGTGATTCGAGCAGATACAGATGAACTGATCGCTCGACTGGTTGAAACCGACTTGATCGAGCTGTGAGATACGCAAAACAGGGACAGGATTTAACCTGTCCCTGTTTTACTGAAATTCGTTGTATCGATATGAATTGGCGAGCAATGCTTATCTTCCCTTAAGCATCGCTCCCCGAGCCTTGTAATCGGGGAGCGTTTTCTCTACGATTGCCCAAAAGCGGCTCGAGTGGTTCATTTCGACAAGGTGAGCAAGCTCGTGTACGACGACGTAGTCGATTGCTTCCTCGGGGAAGAGCATGAGAAAGCAGGAAAAACAGATCGTTCCCTTGCTGTTACAGCTGCCGAAGCGCTTTTTGGCGGCTGTGATCTTGCAGTTGGTCGGTCGAACTCCCATCCGTTCGGCATATTGGCGCAGCTTAGTCGGCAGGACAGCCTTCGCTTTCTCGGTCAGTGCGGGAATGTCCTCATCCTTGTAGAGAGGAAGTGCATCTCTGCGAGCACTTTCACGGTCGATCAGCGATGCGATCCTCGCTTCGTTTTGGCTTAAGAAGCGCTCGGCATTGCGGGTAGTCATCCTGCGCGGAATGCGAACGATCAGCGATCTGTCCTCGGCAAGGCTGATCGATATGCTCTTTCTGTCCGAGCGGATCAGCCGATATGGGTAGGGAATGGGCACGAATCATTCCTCCTGAATGTGAAGTCTGTGCTCATTTTATCACATCCCATTGGCATTTGCAAGTCAAAATCGCACGCATTAGCCAAAAACAATGAAAAATACTTGACAAATCCAAAAAGCGTGGTAAAATAATAGTTAGCACAAAAAATGTGCCGATATAGAGAAGGAAGGATGAATTCAATGACTAAAATAGATATTTTTTCGGGTTTTTTGGGTGCGGGCAAGACGACGCTCATTAAAAAGCTAATTCAAGAGGCATATGCGGGCGAAAAGGTAGTGCTCATCGAGAACGAATTCGGTGAGATCGGCATCGACGGCGGCTTTTTGCAGGATGCGGGGATCGAGATCACCGAGATGAACTCGGGCTGCATCTGCTGCTCGCTTGTCGGTGACTTTTCCGAGGCGCTCAAAAAGGTGATCGACGAATATGCGCCCGACCGTATCCTCATCGAGCCCTCGGGTGTCGGCAAATTGTCGGACGTCATCCGTGCGGTGCAGTCGGTCGCGACCGAACAGGTCGTAC
>CAYRQA010000005.1:0-29011 GCA_964426285.1 uncultured Lachnospiraceae bacterium
ATAGGGCGATTTTCCTCATTGGAAAGTGTGATGTTGGGAATGAGATACTCTCCTTTGTGGCAGTAAGTTCCACCTATTTGTTCAAATAATGATTTCATTGCAGTTTCCTCCAAATCTTAATTTTTAGATTTTTCTGCAATATACCGTACCAATTATCTTTGCCACTCATTTTCAAAACCTTCGTTACGGCACCTCATCAATAGACAAAAGTTCCTTTTTGTTTATCCAAGCCGCAGTGGGGATTCCCGCAGGCTTGGTATCTCATCACGCGAAGCGAAAAACATCATATCGGCGCAAGCCGATACATCATGGGCACAATTATGTAGATTTTTGACAGCAATCCTGATTTGGCATCATTGTTTCCCCGTCGATTACCGGACAGATGCCGACCCTTTCTGTCTTGCCAGCAGGTTTTCAAACCAAAGCTCGGGGGCGGGTATGGGAGAGATCTTTTCCATATACGACATCGCATTTCTTGTTAAGGTACGGGTGTCACGCTTCTTGCCTCCGCTATTATCGGGTAAACGATCAACGAGCGCCGCACCGTGCGTTCCGATGCACGCTCCTGAGCAGAGCATGGCGGATAGTGCTGAGCGCTCGGTCAATGCCATATCGTATAGCTTGAACGCCTCCGCGGTCTGTGACCGATCCTCAACCATAACCGTCTCGAAAAACGTGTCGCACAGCTTATCCACCTTGTTAAATAGAGCCTTCATTCCCTCGGTGCTTCTGTCAAAGTCTGCCACGCGGCTCATTTCGGTTTGAAACTCGTCTCTGATCTGAGCAATATTGGAAGTACCGTGTTTGATAACGGGCATGGTGTAATTTGGCATTGGACGAACGCCGTCTTTTTTTCTCGCGATATGCTCTGCCGCGCGCAAGCTGCCAACCTGTGTGGAATTGAGCGCACTGCCGCCCGGACGATATACGCCGAACGTGCCTGCAGCCTCGCCCGCAACGTACAAGCCCTTGATTTCGGTCTGCCAGTTGGCATCTACCGCAACGCCGCCATTGCAGTGCTGGGCAGATACGGCGATCTCTAAGTAATCGGCATACAGATCGATTCCGTGGTCGGCGTAGAGCTCGATCGCCCCGACATTCATTTTCGCAAGGCGCTCGATGGGCGTTCCGAACAGCGCGCCCGAACGGTGCAGATACGCATATGCTTCCGAAGGCAAAACTTCAAACCCTTTTTCTAGACCCTTCGGGTTTTGGGTAAAGTCCAAAAACACCCGATTTCCTTTTCTGATCTCCTCGGCAACCAGCAGATCGATCTTTGACGAGCCCTCTGTCTTGCGCGTATCAAAGGGCCATTGATAGCCTTTTAAGAAGATAAGTCCGAGCGACTGCCTGCCCAAAGCGTCATAGAGAAATTCTCTTTCGCTTCCGTCTTTATCTACCGAAATATATCGAGGCAGAACCTGCTGATAGGTACCCGACAGATTCCAACGGAACCGGGTGCTTGCGATGCCGTATTGCCATTCTTCCATATTGGAAAGCGTTGCGCCTGCATCAATCGCCAGTCCGGTAGCACCGTGCTGGCTTTCGGGATAAACGGTATTTTTGTAGATCCCTGCGGGACCGCCCGTGCACAGAATGACGTTTTGACAGGCGATCACTGTACACTCGCCCGTAACCGTCGATACGCACGCTATTCCCGTAACGCAATCACCGTCAGTCAGTATCTTGATCACGCGCTGAAGATCTATGATCTCGATTTTCTTTTGCAATACCGAGCGCTCAAGCGCCTCGGTCATGTATTTGGAGGTAAGCGGTCCGCAGGAGGTAGCGCGTGTACGGGGATCGTGGTCGGTCTTGTATCCTGCGTATTCTCCGTATTCGTTGGTGGGAAAGGGCACGCCAAGCTCGACGAGGCGCATAAAGCAGCGCGTGGAATACGCCGCTTCGCAAAGCGCGTGCTCGCCCATCACACCGCCGCCCGAATAGAGCGTGTCCGCCATTTCTCTTACGCTGTCGCCCTCCGAACCGCAAAGAGAGAGCTTATAATAGGTCTGCTTGTCGCTTCCCGTATTTCTCGACGTTCCCATAAATCTGCCCTCGGTGACGATGGCGATATCCTTTACACCGAGGTCGTAAAGGCGGTCGGCGGCATTGAAACCCGCGCAACCCGTGCCGATGACGAGTGTATGATAGGCGTTTTTCATAGCTTTCTGATATGCATACCTCCGTCCAGAATGAAGGACTGCCCCGTGGTATAGCCAAACGTTCCGTCGCACAGAGCGACCACTGCCTTGGCAACGTCGTCGGGCATTCCCCAACGACCAAGCGGAACCAATCCGTCTGCGATCAATTTGTCGTATTTCTCCTTGACGGTCTCGGTCATGCCCGTGGCGATGATGCCCGGGCAGATCTCGTTGACCGTGATCCCTTCACCTGCCAAACGATCGGCAAAGAGCTTGGTGATCATTGAAACGCCTGCTTTGGAAATGCAGTATTCGCCTCGGCTGGTTGAGCTTGTGTACGCCGAGCAAGAGGAAATATTGACGATCGATCCGCCCTTGCCATGTCTGAGCATTTCATTTGCAACCGTCTGCGTTAAAAACAGAGTTCCTTTCGTGTTGATATTCATTACGTAGTCGTAGCTTTCCTCGGTCATTTCAAGAATATCGCGGCGCACCTTCGGCGCAACGCCCGCCACGTTCACGAGTGCCGTGATATGACCTTTTGAGAGAGCGGTATCAAACAGTTTCGCTCTGTCCTCACCCGATGAGAGATCGCCCTGAACGTATGTAATATCCAGCCCTTCAAACTCCGAGAGATCGGGCGTCTCGCTCCGTCCCATTCCGACAACGGTATATCCGTTTTTGGCAAGCATAATCGCGCTTGCTTTTCCGATTCCGCCGGCAATACCGGTCACAACAGCAATTTTCATTTTCCGATCTCCTTGTAAAGTTCTCTGTAATACGCATTGAATACCGCGCAACCCGACACCTGCTTTAAGCGCATCAGTTCGGTGCACTTTGAGCAAGCAAGACAGCATTTTTTAGGATCAAAAGCGCCGCTTATGAAGTCTCTGTAAAACCTGGGATATGCCAGCCACATTCTGCCGTATCCCACCAGATCGCACACGCCCTCACAGAGCTGTTTTTCGGACTGTTCGATCAAATCGTCCCGATAATAGGACAGCCCCGAGCCGACCACCGTGAGCGACGGGAATTTTTTCTTCAGGTGCTTCTCGATCGTAACAAATCGCGCAAGTCCTGTCTGCGCAGACTCGGGCGCAATATAGCCGCCTTTTCGATACGGACGGTTGACGTGGGGATTGTAATAAGGGTTGCCCACCGTGACGTTCAATATCTGTATGCCCTCGGCGACCAGCCGCTCAATAAGCAGATCGGGTTCGGTGAAATCGAGCACGTTCTCTTCGGTGGTTCCGAATCCGTAAGGCTTGGGGACCATATCCGAAACGCTGAGGCGTGTTGTGAGTAAAATGTGAGAGGGGATCGCCTTTTTCACCGCCGAAACACAATTCAAATACAATCTCGTGCGATTTTCAAAGCTTCCGCCGTACCGCCCCTCGCGGGTGAAAGCCGACAAAAGCTCCTGAAAGAGATAGCCGTGGCAGGATTTTACGTCCACTCCGTCAAAGCCTGCCTCGACCGCCAGTTTGGCGGAATCGGCATACTTTTCGGGGAGCGTATCAAGATACTCGTCGGTCACGATGTTTTCGTTGGTAACGGGGCGCTTTTCCTCGTAGATCGGGTGACGGTAGGCGATCATCGGAAGGATGCTTTGTCTGCCCGAATGGGTCAGCTGAAGAATGAACACGGGCGTGACCCCGCACGCTTCTCGGGCAGTTCTGCGCATATCCTGCAACAGTGTTCTGAACTGCGGGAGATTTTCGGCGGTCAGCATCATCTGCCTTGGGTTCGTTCTTCCCTCGGGACAAACGGCGTTTGCCTCAAACCAGACAGTACCCGCCCCGCTTTTTGCCGCCTTTATGTATTTTTCTCGTGTCAACTCACTCGGACTTCCGTCTTCGCGGCAGTCGCACCCCTCCATGGGTTGCAAAACCACACGGTTGCAAATGTTTTTCGTCCTTACTTGAATGGATTCTTCGATCATTTGGCAATACACCTCTCCTGATTATATAAATCATTCTACCGCAAAATAAAAGAAATGTATATAATCAGAATTGCATAATATATTGTTTTTCTTGCAAATATGTGATACAATGGTTCAGAAAGGTGGTGGACCAAATGACTTGCGGCTTTACGACAAGCGAATTTGAATTCGAGTATATTGAAAGTGAAATTCATAATTCTGTCTTATGGGAGAATCATTGTCACGCGCGGTTTGAAATGATCGCCGTATCGGAGGGCGATATCAGTGTTATGCTGGAAGGAAGAAGCTATCGCCTAAAGGAAAACCAAACGATCATCATTCCTCCGCTTTGCTACCACTCGATTGCCGTCAACGAGAGCGGCGCTTACCGCAGAGTAACGGTTTTGTTTGATCTTGCCGCCATTCCCGATGTTCTGCAGCCTGAATTCATGAAAAAAGGCAGCAATATTGCAATATCCTTTTTTCCTCATATTGAAAAGCTGAAAGAAATCTGTCAAAGAGAGGATCGGTCGTTTTATGCTCCGCTGGCACAAAGCTTGATGATACAGGTTTTTTATGATACCCTGAAAGCGACAAAAAACCATACCTCCCCCAAGACCGACGAGTTTTTGCAAAAGGTTATTTCTTATATCGATCGGCACTTACACGAAAAGATCTTGCTTGAAGATCTTGCCAAGCACACCTCGCGATCAAAATCCTCATTTTGCCATCTGTTTGAAGAGAAAATGAATATCTCCCCCAAACAGTATATCCTGCAAAAAAAGCTTGCCCTTGCAAGCAAACTGATCGGCGAGGGCACTCCGCCGACACTTGCGGCAATGCAGGTAGGGTACGAGAATTACAGTAATTTTTACCGTCTCTATCTCAAGCACTTCGGAACGAGCCCGACGAAAAAGAACGGGTAATGTGTGAAAAATCCCGAAAACCGTTCGGGACCCCCTGCGTGGGCTCGAATCCTACCACCCATGGGCAAAAAACGCGCTTTTGTCTGCCGACAAAGGTGCGTTTTTTTCATTATTATATATTACTTATTCGTAATATGCGGTGATCACGATATCCTGCGGATAGTCGCCGAAGCATTTGCCGAAGATCGTCATGCCGCCCGAAGGGTTGGCGTCCTCCTTGACCGCAAAACGGATCGAAAATCTCGTATCGGACAGGTTCAGGTCTTCGATCGTAACGTCCGACATCTTCTCGTCATCGATAAACGAGCCGTTTTCGTCGACCGTGATCGTTTTGAGCAGTCCGAACTGGCTGGCGACCAAGGGCCACCAATTGGGCGTGTTTCTGCCCCGTCTGCCGCCGAAGTTGCCCGGGCAGATCCAGTTTCCGAGCTCGACGCCGTTGATCGAGAAGGTGATCTCGGTCGGCCAATCGAATTTGTATCCGGGGTACTCGGATGCCATTTCGAGCGAACAGGTCAGCTTTTTGATCCTTGAGCCGCTCTGACTGATCGGCACGCTGTACTCGAGATAGCCAGTGGTAAACCAAACAAGCCCTGCTTGCGTCCGTCTGGGATCCCAGAATGCCGATTCATCGTCGAAATCGCCGATCACTCCTTCTTCGGTGGTCAGACCGCAGCTGGGCGAGACCTTGTGGCGGGTGTAAAGCCCCACGGGCATGGCGTATGTGACCGCATTTTCGTTTTCGCGTTTGGCAATGCTCAGCAGGATCTCACTTTCTGCAATATAGCAGCGCTTTTGATTGCCCGCCCCTGCCTCGCCGCTTACCGTAAAGACCAATCCTGCCTCGCAAAGCTGGCGGATGTGCCCCGAGATGATGGCGGGGCTGATGTCGAGTGCACGCGCGAGCTCTTGCTGGTTCATCGGCTTCTCGGTCAAAAGCCGCAGGATATCGAGCCTTGTCTGGCAGGCGAGTGCTTTAAATACCGACAGGCAATCGTCAAAGACGGATATATTCATTCCTCGATCCTCCGTTCTCGTTTGGACGATCATGTTAACCATATTATTAACATTATAGCACAATCTCTCTGAAAAATCAATAGCGAATTTGTCGAACTGCATATTTTCTACTTGACATTCGCGCGATCGTACTGTATAATATTTTTACAAAAGTCCGATGTTCAGTGGCGATATGCTGCTGTGTTAATCAAACAGTTAACACAAACGGAGGTGTTCTGCATAAAAACGCAAAAATATTTATACGTCGTCTTTCTCGTTTTGACCGTCCTGATGACGGTTCTGACCCTCTATGACTCGCTCGCGGGCATTTCGGGCACGGGAAACAGCGTCTTTGGCAGCGTATGGGTGGTCTTCATACTGACCGCATTCGTGGCGATCCAGGTGATCTGCCTGTTTACCATCAAGCCGAAATTCACGCTTTACCGTGCGGGCTTCTATCTTCTGCACATCGGGCTCGTTCTGCTGCTGACCGGCTGCTTCGTCTACTACATTGCAGGCGACATTGTGAGCGTGACCGTCCCCGTCGATGATTCGGCGCTCTACAATCAGATCAAGCGTGAAGAGGCAGACGAAAAGGGAAATGATCTGCTGAAGCTCGACTTCTATCTGGGTGTGTCAGACTTTACCGTTGAACGCTACGAGGCGGAGGACGGACTGCCTGCATCGGATAAGTACTACGAAGCCACGCTGATGATCATGCCCAAAGGCACACGGGAGGTCGAAGAGATCGCGCTCGCCGTCAACCATCCTCACCATGAGGACGGCTGGAAGATCTATCTGATGAATTACGACCGTGCGACCGAAAGCGCAGTCCAGCTGATGCTCAAATACGATCCGGGCGAGTATGTCACCCTGAGCGGGATCTGGATGATCATCGCAGGCGTCTTTGTTATGTGCCTGTTCAGAAAGAGAGAGGCGGTGGCGAAAAAATGAATACGACCGTTGTTCTTGTAATCGCAATCGTCTCTGCGCTGCTCTATCTGCTTGCGGCGCTTCTGCTGATAGGGGGCAAGCACAAAATGCCCGCCTACGGCGTATGGATCGCCGCAGTGGTCGGAAATGCCTTTTTGGTGGCAAACAACTGGGTGATCAACGGGTACGTTCCCTTCGTCAGTATGTATCAGGTGCTCACCTTCCTTGCGCTCATGTTTGCGCCTATCTACCTGTATGTGCGTTTCTGGCATGGCGGCGGCTGGATGGACAAATGTTTCTGCATTGCACCTGCGGTCTGTCTGACGGGCGTATGCTTTATGGGCATCGGCTCGGTCTGGCACTTTGCACCCGCGCTTCAGTCGATCTGGTTCGTGCCCCACATCCTTGCCTACATGATCGCCTACTCCCTGTGTGCGGTCGCCTTTATTCTCTGCCTGATCAGCTTCTTTGACAAGAAAAAACGCGCAAAGCTCGATAAGGGCATATACGACCTCATCTGCACCGCATTTCCCTTCATGACCTGCGGAATGTTTTTCGGTTCGATCTGGGCAAACGAAGTATGGGGCAATTTCTGGTCGTTTGACGCAAAAGAAAACTGGTCGCTGGTGACGTGGCTGATGTATGCGGTCTATCTGCACTTCCGCCGTCACAAGACCTTCCAAAAATACGCAAAACTCTTCGCGATGCTCGGCTTCATCGGCGTTGTGATCACCATGCTGTTTGTAAATATAATGGGCGGTTCGTCGAACCACTCGTATTCTGTATAATAATAAGGAGGAAATTCATGAAAAAGCCATCCAAAAAACTGACCGTGATCCTTGTCGCGGCGTTTTGTGTCCTGCTCTTTCTCGGAGTGATCATTGCACTGCTCCTCAAGGGCAAGTTCGGACCGGAGACGTCCACGGCAAGTCAATACACGTCGATCACCGACGTGTCGGTGCTTGAGGGCAACATTTATGCCGCTGACAAGACGGGTCAAAAGGTCTATAAGCTGTCGGAGGACGGAACGATCGCCGCAACCTTCACTGCAGGAACGCAGGTGAACGGCGTGCACGCAACCGCTGACGCGGTGTACGCACTGGTCGGTGCGGCTGACGGCAAGGTCATCGTGCTGGATGCGGCGCTCAAGCAGACCGCAGAGATTTCGGTCGGACACACACCCGGTGCGATCGTCATAAAGGATAACAAGGCTTACGTCGCAAACCGCTTCGACAACAACGTTTCGGTCATCGATCTTTCGACGAAGACCGAGACCGCGGTCATCGATATCGACGGACGTGAGGCGATCGATATGACGCTTGCGGGCGAGAAGATCTACGTTGCCTGCCATCTGCCCGAGGATGCTTCGACCGATGAGGTCATTTCGGCAAACGTGGCAGTCATCAGCACCGTGACCGACGAGCTGGTGAAGACCATCGAGCTGGTCAACGGCGCGGGCGGCGTCAAGGGGATTGCCGCTTCGCCCGACGGACAGAGCGTTTACGTGACGCACCTTGTGGCACGCTACGGCTATCCCACCACTCAGCTCGACCGCGGTTGGATCAACACCAACGGCTTCTCGGTGATCAGCACTTCTGACGACAGCGCGATTGCAGTCCTGCTCGACGAGGTCGAGCTGGGTGCCGCAAATCCGTGGGGCGTCGCCGTCAGCGAGGACGGCTCGAGGCTGATCTTCACGCTTTCGGGAACCGATGAAGTCATGCTGGTCAACGTGAGCAAGATGAACAGCAAGATCGATCTGGTCAAAAAAGGGATCGGCGTTGTTGAAAGCACCAACAAGATCGTAGACTATCTGCCCTTCCTCGACGACTGCCGCACGAGAATACCGCTCAGCGGAAAGGGCGCAAGAGCGATCGACGTAGAGGGCAATGCCGCTTATATCGGACAGTATTTCACGGGTGATATCGAAAAGCTCGACCTTGCCACCTCGACGGTGACCAATATTCATTTCGTGGATCAGCTCGAAAACGATCAGGTGCGCACGGGCGAGATCCTCTTCGCCGATGCCAATAAGTGCTATCAGAAGTGGGAAAGCTGTCTGAGCTGTCACCCCGACGGACTTGCCGACGGTCTAAACTGGGACAACATCAACGACGGTCTGGGCAACCCGAAGAGCGCCAAGAGTATGCTCTACGCACACCGTACGCCTCCCTCCATGTCTACGGGTATCCGTGATTCGGCAGAAACTGCCGTTCGCGCGGGCATGAAATACATTCAGTTCAACGTGCTTTCCGAGGAAGAACTCATCTGCATCGACGAGTACCTCAAAACGCTCCAGCCTGAGCAGAGCCCCTACCTCAACACCGACGGCACGCTGACCGAATCGGCTGAGCGCGGCAAGGCGCTCTTCGAGAGCGAAGGCTGTGCGATCTGTCATCCCGCACCGCTCTATACCGACCTCAAGATGCACGCCACCAAAGCGACCGAAGACACCGCATCCTGGGAGACTCGCGAGATGGATACGCCCACGCTGGTGGAGGTATGGCGAACGGGACCGTGGTGCTTCGACGGACGCTTTAACAATATGGAGGATGCCGTCCGCTTCTATGCGAACAATCCCTCTTTGAGCGATCAGGACATCACCGACCTTGCCAACTTCGTGCTTTCGATCGGTGACGAGGGCGAACAATACGGCGTCGAACAGGTATTTGTGACCGCGGACGGTGCGCTGTCCACTGGCAAGCTGAAGGCGGGCGGTGAGATCACTGCATTTACCGTGCGCAGACAGCAGGAGGATGCGGAGAGCGCCGCAGTAGTGACCGCGACCCTGACGGACGCCAACGGAAAAACGGTCAAGTCCAAGGAATTCAAGCTCAATGACATGGCGTTCAATACCGCCACGAGGCTTGAGCTGAGCGGCTTCGTCATTCCCGAGAACGGCGCGAAGCTGACGATCACCATCAAAAACAGCAAGGGGAAGGATATCGCTTCACCCTACGTGCTGACTCAGTAAGGAGGTGCCGATCATATGAAAATGATGAAAAAGCCGACGCGGGCGATCGCAGTTGTACTGACGCTGGCACTCTTGCTTCCTTCTGCGCTCACGCTCCCCCTTTCTACGGCTGCCGAAGAGAATTCCACCGAAAGCTACTTCAGAAAATCGGAAATGACCGACAAGGAGTGGAGCTTGCTGGGTGATCTGATGAACGAGTACACCTCCTTCGTCGTCACCAAGCACAAGCAGCTCGGCGGCTCTCACTACGCCTACACCGAGGCAGTGTCCGACACCTACGGTGCTTCCTCGCCGAACGGGGAAGAGGACACGATGTTCCATCCCAACTCGCAGTTGGTGCTGGTCGAGCTCGAAAGGGGAGACGACGAGGTCAAAAAGAGAGAGACCGTGCTTCTCGAATCGAGAACGGGTGTCATCCGTGACCCCGACGTGTCGCCCGACGGCACGAAAGTGCTCTTCTCCTGGAAGCAGCATCAGACCCAGGACGATTACCACATTTACGAATATGACCTGATTACAAGAACCTACAGACAGCTCACCTTCGGGCTGGGTGTTGCCGATACCGAGCCGAGATACCTGCCCGACGGCAACATCCTCTTCAGCTCGACCCGCTGTATTCAGACGGTCGACTGCTGGAAGGTGCCGGTAGCCAACCTGTACGTCTGCAACGCCGACGGACAGAACATCATCCGTCTGGGCTACGATCAGGTGCACACGACCTATCCCACCGTGACCTCCGACGGCCGCGTCCTCTACACCCGCTGGGACTATAACGACCGTAACCAGATGTTCGTGCAGGGCGTTTTCCAGATGTTCCCCGACGGAACCAACCAGACCGAGGTGTACGGCAACAACTCCAACTTCCCCACCACGCTTTTGCACACCAGAGAAGTGCCCGGAAGATCCGATCTCTATATCTCGATCGCGTCGGGTCACCACAATACGCAGATCGGCAAGCTGGTCATGATCGATACGAGCAAAGGCCGCAACGACGACAGCGCGATCAGCTTTATCCTCCCCGACGAGGGCTGTTCCAAGGACGACAACCTCGACAATCAGATCACCCTTGAAGGCGCACAGTATAAATACCCCTATCCGCTGAACGACAGCCAGTTCCTGGTTTCCTGCTCCGAGGAAGGCTACAACAACGGCGACAGCACTGCCTTTGACATCTGCCTGATGGATACGCGCGGCACAAAGGTCGAGCTGGTGAGCGGCTCTGCCACTTACCCCGCCAGCCAGATCGTCCCCGTTACCCGGCGCACGCTCCATGAGCGTCCCTCGATGGTCAACTATGCGCTGACTACGGGCAACTACTACATCGGCGATATCTATGAAGGCGACGGTCTCAAGGGCATCGAGCGCGGCGCTGCCAAATACCTGCGCGTCGTTGAGCTCGAATTCCGTGCATATGCCATCGGCGATACCACCGCTTCGGGCACGGGTACTGCCAACGTCTTTACCCCCATCGCAACGGGCAACGGTGCTTGGGACGTGAAGAAGGTGCTCGGCATCGTCCCGATCGAAGAGGACGGTTCGGTGCTCTTCAAAGCACCTTCCGAGACGGCGCTCTATTTCCAAGTGCTCGACGAAGAGGGCTCGGTCATCCAGTCGATGCGAAGCTGGACGACGCTCATGCCGGGCGAGACCTTCTCCTGCGTGGGTTGCCACGAGGATAAGAACACCGTTCCGCCCGCTTCCTCACGCCCCACCATGGCAATGGCGAAGGGTGTGAAGGAGATTCAGCCCGACCTCTGGCAGGTCGGCGAGGGCTATGAGGACTACGATCCCTACACCGACGCCAAGGGATTTGACTACGTCGACGAGATCCAGCCGATCTGGGATGAGTATTGCACGAGCGAGGGCTGTCACAACGACCTCGAATCGGCTTTCAACGCCATCAATGCCTCAGCAATGGGCGGCTCAAACACCGATCTCGGCATCGAAGAGGGCGAATCGATCGACATCTTCGGAATCGGCGAAGAGTGGAAGTATATAAAGGGCGCCGCACTCAATACCGTCCCTGCCGACTGGAACAGCCTCGGCTTCGACGACAGCGCATGGTCGACGGGCAAAGCCCCCTTCGGCGACCGCACTGATAACAACGTGCGTTTTGCAACGAGCTGGAACGGCAACGACAAGTATATCTGGCTCAGAAAGACCTTTACCATAGACGATCTGTCCGAGTTTGAAAACGTCATCGTGAAGCTGAAGACCTATTTCGACGACAACCCCGAATTCTATATCAATGGGTACAAGTTCTATGAGCCCGCAGACTGGGTTGATGCGTATACTGAGGTCAAACTGACCACCTCGCAGTCGAAGACCTTTGCAAGCTACCTGCAGGAGGGCGAGAACGTACTTGCCATCCGCTGTGAAAACGGCGTAGGCGGACGCATGATCGATACCTCGCTCGCGCTGATCAAGCGCATCGACAACTCCGATGCGGGACAGAGCACCTACAGCGGTCCCTTCTGTCTGAGCGGCATGATGATGGGCAGCAACCGTATGGGCAAGGAAATGCCTCTGTCCTACCTCATTCTGACCGGCTCAAGAGCAGCTTCGGGCACGGGCAACAATGCTTGCTGGGTGGGCGACAGCACCAATCAGTACACCAACTGGATCTCGGGCATGAGCCAATGTGAAATGCTCGAACCCTATCAGTTCGGCTCTGCCAACAGTGCGCTGATCGACCTCTTCCTTGAAGAGCACAGCGGCGTTGAGCTGACCGACGTTGAGCTCCGCAAGATCAAGGCTTGGATCGACCTCGGCGTGCCCTGCTACGGTAGCTACGAGGAAGGGAATATCTGGAACGACAACTGGCAGCGTTGGGCTGACGAGTACCAGAGCAAGCGCGATTACTACGACAAGATGAACGAGCTGGCGCGTGCCGCTCGTGCCGCAGGCGTGAACGCAGCGGCATCGGAGGTCTCGATCTCCTACACAAGCGGCAGCACCGTATATGAGAATTGGTACAACTTCTCGGGCGTATCGAAGCTTGAGGTTCCCCAGAAGTATAAATCGGGCGACAAGGTAACCGTCACCCTGCCCGACGGTCAGCACTATCTCGGTCTGACCCTCGACACACTGCTCGGTGAGGCGATCATTTACGTACCCGACGGCGTATATACCTTCACCCTGCCCGATAATCTGAGCCCCTACAACCGCACCTTCCGAAACGCTTCCTCTCACACGATCACCGCGCGGGTGATCGGGGAGGATGAGCTGGGTGAGCGCCGCAATCTGGCAGTCAACCAGTACGATCTGACCGATCTGAACGGTCGAATGACCGTCACGGGCTATCCGCACGCAACCACCAACAGCAATTACAACAACGATGCACAGTTTATCGTTCGGAATGCGATCGACGGTGTGTCGGCTAATCAAGGTCACGGCGGATACCCCGTTCAGTCGTGGGGTCCAGCACAGGGCTCGGGCAAGTGGATGCAGGTCGACTTCGGACGAGAGGTTTCGGTGGACGAGGTCGTGATAGCGATCCGTGCAGATTTCCCGCATGATACCTATTTCGAAAGCGCAACACTCGAATTTTCCGACGGTACGAAGATCGATATCAGCATCGAAAAGACCGAAAAGGAACAAACCTTCACCTTTGATGCAGTCAAGACTTCATACGTAAAACTGACCAACTTAAAGGTCGTCGACATTGCAGGCGACGACTGGGCGGCGATTACCGAATTTGAAGTCTACGGCAGCGAGGCGATCGGATAACGCTTTATTTCTACAGCAAAAAGGCAGACGGCAGCAGCTATCTGCCTTTTTTGCATTTGATCGGCAGGTGTTGCATGGGTCATTTCCGAAATGGGATGCACGATAGAAGAGACAGGCGGAAATATTGGAAATAATATCGTAAAATTTGGGAAAACATCTTGACTGATTTGGAATATAATGTATAATACTATTGAATACACCCTGGAAAGGAGCTGATTTCCATGACGAATGCAAACAAAGAGCAGATTAGACAGTATATGCTCAAGCTGGTCGATGCGGGCGATCAGAGTATCGTTGCCAAAACAGTTGAAAATTTTGGCGTATCCAAATCGACGGTTTACAATTATCTGAAGAAACTCTGCGAGGAAGGCATCCTTCGCAAAACAAACGAAGCCAAATGCCCGTACAAATTGATCACGAAGGAGTTCGTCTACTCTTATGTCAATGACGGAACGCTTGGTGAGGATAGGGTGTTTAACAAGGATATCGCGCAGCATTTCAAGGATTTGGAGCGCAACGTCTATTCGGCATGGCGGTATGCCTTTACCGAGATGATGAACAACGCGATCGAGCATTCGGGCGGCAAACAAATCTTTGTCGTCGTCAAAGTGAACGAGCTCAAGTCGTTGATCATGCTGTTCGACGACGGGATCGGCATTTTCCGAAACATTCAGCAGTATATGAAGCGCGAAATGAACGAGGATCTGCCGCTTGATGAATGTGTGGCACTCCTGTTTGCAGGCAAATTTACCACTGCCAAGCAGGCGCATTCGGGAGAGGGCATCTTCTTCACCTCGCACCTGATGGATGAATTTCTGATCGTATCGGACGAGATCTGCTTCTCGAGAAACAATTTCAGCGATCTGCTCAGCGAGCTGTCCGAGGGAAACGAGGCGCTCAAAACAGGCACATCGGTCTACATGGCGCTGCACAATCACAGCAAAAAGACGACGAGAGAAGTCTTCGACCGCTTTTCGGACGTCGAACAGGGCTTTATCCGCACGCATATCCCGATTGCCCACTTTTTCCCGAACGGCAATCCCGTTTCCCGCTCGGAAGCGAGAAGACTCGGCGAGATGATCCTCGATTTCAAGGAGATCACCCTTGATTTTGCCAACGTTGAGGAGGTCGGACAGGCGTTCGTCCACGAGCTGTTCGTGGTCTGGCAGTCGAGCAATCCCGATGTGCAGTTAAAGTGGATTCACACCGAGCAAGCGGTCGAAAATATGATCAGACGGGTGCTCAATACGAAATAACCCTCCCGTATCAGGGAAAGATCGGTCCTCGCGACCGGTCTTTTCTTTTGCAGCCGATCAGTGTCCCGGAATGGTCGCTTCTGCGAGCGGAAATCACCGCCTTTTTTGCAAAAAAATTCAAAAAAGGGGTTGACAAATCAAGTTTTACCAAGTATAATAATGATGGTTAGCAGGAGCTAACTTGATTTTGAATCCCATGGTTAGCCGACACTAATTGTTTGGCGCGTGAATATGAGTGAGAAAAGAAGCGGTGAAGATATGAATTTGAAGGAAGCTGTAGAAGGGAAAGAATATATTATTCGGCAGATCGAAACCGATGACCAAGAACTGAATGCCTTTCTGTTTTCGCTCGGCTGCTACAGCGGCGAGGTGATCACGGTCGTTTCCCATCTGAAACGTAGCTGCATCGTTTCCATAAAAGACGGAAGGTACAACATCGATCATCAGTTGGCAGAAGCCATTATCGTGTAAACGAAACGGCAAAAAACAATCGAAAGATTGTTTCAGCCTGAAGACAAAAGCAAGAGACTAATCGGAAGGAGGGGAAAACTATCTCAAACGCCGAAGTTTTTTCCCTCCTTCCGAACCATCCACCCCTTTCCTTGGCTCTCGACAGCTAAAAGGGGCAATTTGTCTACACTTTGAAACAATCGAAAGATTGTTTTTTTATCCCCAAGGGTTAGTTGTATCTAACTAAAATAACAGTCATTTTATCCGAAAGGATGAAAATATAGCTTGAACAACAAGGAGAAAAAACCTATGAGAATTGCTTTGACAGGCAACCCGAACTCGGGTAAGACGACCATGTACAATGCGCTGACCGGCAGCAACGAAAGGGTCGGCAACTGGGCAGGTGTCACCGTAGACAAGAAAGAACACCCCATCAAGAAGGCTTACTGCGCAGGCGATGAACAGCTGATTGCCGTTGACCTGCCGGGCGCCTACTCGATGTCCCCCTTCACGGGTGAGGAGAGCATCACCAGCTCCTATGTGAGGAAGGAAGCCCCCGACGTGATCATCAACATCGTCGACGCGACCAATCTCAGCCGCAGTCTCTTCTTCACCACACAGCTGCTTGAGCTGGGCATCCCCGTAGTGGTGGCGCTCAACAAGAGCGACATCAACGTGAAGAAAGAAACCAACATCGATTCGGCTGCGCTGAGCGCAAAGCTCAGCTGCCCCGTCGTAAATACCATTTCTACCGCATCAGAAGGCTTGAAGGCGGTCGTTGAAGCGGCAGTCGTGCAGGCAAACACCGTTCAGAAGGCTCCCTATCTGCAGGGGGACATCGATCTGACCGACAAAAAGGCGGTCGAAGCGGCTGACCGCAAGCGTTATGAGTTTGTAAACAAGATCGTAAAAGAGGTCGAGACCCGCAAGGTACTGACCAAGGATAAAAACTTCGGCGACAAGATCGACGCAATTCTTACCAACAAATGGCTGGGCATCCCGATTTTTGCGGTCGTGATGTTCCTCGTCTTCCAGATCTCGCAGGCATGGCTCGGTCCCTGGATCGCAGAGGGCGTTGAAGTGGGCGGCGTTGCCATCCCCGGTCTCGTCACCCTGCTCGAGATGTTCCAAGGGTGGGTCGGCGGACTGCTCGAAAATGCGAATCCGCTCTTGTCCGCACTGCTTGTGGACGGCGTGATCGGTGGTGTGGTCGCAGTCGTCGGCTTCCTGCCCCTTGTGATGGTCATGTACTTCCTGATCGCCATTCTCGAAGACTGCGGCTATATGTCGCGCGTGGCGGTCGTGCTCGACCCGATCTTCAAGAAGGTCGGTCTTTCGGGCAAGTCGGTCATCCCCTTCGTCATCGGCATCGGTTGTGCCGTTCCCGGCGTCATGGCGAGCCGCACCATCCGCAACGAACGCGAGCGCAGAGCGACTGCGATGCTCACCCCCTTCATGCCCTGCGGCGCAAAGATCCCCGTCATCTCGCTCTTTGCGGGTGCTTTCTTCGACAACGCAGGCTGGGTGAGCACGGTCATGTACCTGTCGGGCATTCTTCTGATCTTCCTCGGCGCACTGCTGGTCAACAAGATCACCGGCTACAAGGCGAGAAAATCCTTCTTCATCATCGAACTGCCCGAGTATAAAGCACCCTCGCTGTGGGGCGCGTTCAAGTCGATGTGCGCCCGCGGTTGGGCTTACATCGTCAAGGCGGCAACCATCATCCTCCTCTGCAACACGGCGGTTCAGTTGATGCAGACCTTTACATGGCGCTTTACCGTTGCCGAAACCGCCGATGCATCGATTCTTGCTTCTATTGCAAGTCCCGTTGCTTACCTGCTCGTTCCGATCGTCGGCGTGCTCAGCTGGGAGCTGGCGGCTGCGGCAGTGACGGGCTTCATCGCGAAGGAAAACGTAGTCGGCACCCTCGCGGTCTGCTTCGTGGGTCTCGAGAACCTCATTGACACCGAGGAGCTTGCCCTCATGGAGGGTGCGGGCGCTGAGGTGGCAGGCGTCATGGCGATCACCAAGGTCGCGGCGCTGGCATATCTCATGTTCAACCTCTACACACCTCCTTGCTTTGCCGCGATCGGTGCGATGAACGCCGAAATGAAGAGTGGAAAGTGGCTCTGGGCGGGCATCGGTCTCCAGCTCGGCGTCGGCTATACCGTGGGCTACCTCGTGTACACGATCGGTACGCTGATCACCGCACCTGTTTCGCTGAATGTAGTTGCGGCACTCTGCGGACTTGCCGCAGTGCTCGTGATGGCTGCGATCGTCGTCATGCTCATCATCCGTTCCGACAAGAAGCTGAAAACAGAATATGCGCTCGGTGCTTCGACTGCCAAGCAGAAAGAAGCAGCAGGCGCGAAATAATCCGAATCAATTATGGAAAATCTTATTATAATCGCGGTCGTTTTGGTGATTATCGCCGCCGTTTCTCTCTATCTTTACAAAGCCAAGAAGCGCGGTCAGACCTGCATTGGCTGCCCCTGTGCCAAGCAGTGCGGTGGCGGGTGCAAGGGCGGATGCTCGCAGAGCAGTGCGAAGGGCGAAAGCGGCAAGTAGAGGCGTAGGGGAGGGGGCTCCCCTCCCGATCGAACGGTTCGGGGATATATCATTTGGTGGAAACCCTACGACGGACAGTCGTCTCCTTCGGCTTTGCCGAAGGAGTACGCCTTGTCCCTACGGATGCGTGGGAAACCTCACCATACCCCGTAGGGGTGACCATTGGTCGTCCGATCGAACGGCGCGAAGAGATGTGATTCGGTGGGAATTCCACGCGGCGAAACGCCGCCCCTACGGCGTTGGAAGAATGAATCGTTAACCTTTGTAGGGACAGGCGTTCTCGAATGTCCGCAACAAAGGATTCTCGCCCCCCATTGTAACCACAAACCGCATAGACGGGCGGACGACATTCGATTTCGACGTAGTCGAAAGAATCCGCCCCTACAAACGGTGTGTCAAAAGGTCGAAAGACCTCTATTTTATAAAAGGCGGTTAGCTAAGACTAACCAAAAGGAGTAATCAAATGAGTGTAGTGATCGTCGGCGGCAACGAATGTATGATCCGCCAATACAAAAATCTATGTCAGGCATACAAATGTAAAGCAAAGATCTACCCGAAAATGACGGCGGACCTTAAAGACATCGGCACGCCCGACCTGCTCGTGCTCTTTACCAACACCGTCTCGCACAAGATGGTGCGCTGTGCACTGAGCGAGGCAAAAGGGCAGAACGTCAAGGTCGCCCGTTCGCACACCAGCTCGATGGCGGCGCTGAGGCGCATCCTCGACGAGCACGCCGTGTGAGGCGACGCAAACATCCCCGACAGGGCGGCCTGTCGGGGATGTGCGTGTCTGTGCGGGGTGCTTGTACGGCAGTCCGTCGGGCTGATCTCGTGATGCGAGAGATTCACCTTTCAACCCTTCAACAGGGCGAGGATCTGCGCCTTGGGAATAGCCCCCGACACTTGATTGATCACCTCGCCCTTTTTCATGACGGCGAGCGTCGGGATAGTCATCACGCCGAACTGCGCCGCCAGCTCGGGCTCGCTGTCGACGTTGACCTTGCCGACGAGGTATTCGGGGTGCTCTTCGGCGATCAGGTCGACCAGCGGGGAGACCCTGCGGCAGGGACCGCACCAATCTGCGTAGAAATCGAGGAGAACTGGCTTCCCGCTCGCCTTGACCGATTCGAAATTGTCTTTTGTTACATTGAGGACCGACATGGTTTTACTTCCTTTCGTTTTGGATAGTATCCCAAGAAAAGCGCGGTTCATTCTGCCCCTGCACGCTCGGTTCGGCTGTTTCGATCGGGCGGCGCTCCGCAAAGGGCGTTTTTTGAACTTTTTTCGACAAAAACGGTGACAACTCGACAAATTTGTGCTATACTGAGAGCATCATTATTGTATGCATCAATCGGAGGGCTCAGATATGAATTTTTTGGAAGAGAGAATCACGAGAGACGGCATCGTGAAGCCGGGCAATGTGCTTAAGGTTGACAGCTTTCTCAATCATCAGATGGATATTACGCTGATGGATCAAATGGGCGAGGAATTCAAGCGCCGCTTCGGCGACAAGCCGATCACCAAGGTGCTGACCATCGAGGCTTCGGGCATCGCCATTGCCTGCTCGGTCGCACGCTGCTACGGTGTGCCCGTCGTCTTCGCCAAGAAGTCGAAGAGCATCAACATCGACGGCGATATGTACGTCGCGGAGGTCGAATCCTTCACCCACAAGAACAAAAATCAGGTCATCGTCTCCAAAAAGTTTCTCAGCGCCGACGACCACGTGCTCATCATCGACGATTTCCTTGCCAACGGATGCGCCCTGCAGGGGCTCATCTCGATCGCCGAAGCGGCGGGTGCTACGGTCGAGGGACTGGGCATCGCCATTGAAAAGGGCTTTCAGATCGGCGGCAGGGTCATCCGCAATCTCGGTTACCACCTCGAATCGCTTGCCATCGTCGAATCGATGGATGCCGAAACGGGCAGTGTAACCTTCCGTGAACAGGAGCAGGCGTGATGGCTAAGACAAAGAGAAGAGAAACGGGGAGCGCTTCGATCGATAATATCTACACGCTCGACGGGAAAGTGCCTCTGCTTCGCTCGATCCCCTTCGGGCTTCAGCACGTGCTCGCCATGTTCGTCGCCAATATCGCGCCGATCATGATCGTCTCCTCTGCCTGCGGATTAACTGCGCAGGACACCGCCTGCCTCATCCAGACCGCCATGCTCATGGCGGGCATCGGCACGCTCATCCAGCTCTTCACCGTTTGGAAGATCGGCGCAAAGCTCCCGATCGTCATGGGCATCAGCTTCACCTTCGTGTCGATCCTCTGTTGCATCGGACCGAAATACGGCTACGGGGCTGTCGTCGGTGCGGTCATCGTCGGCGGCATCATCGAGGGTCTGCTCGGCTTTTTCGCCCAATACTGGCGCAAGATCATCTCGCCGATCGTCGCCGCCTGCGTCGTGACCGCCATCGGCTTCTCACTGCTCAGCGTCGGCGCCAACTCATTTGCAGGGGGCAGCGGCGCCGAGAACTTCGGCTCGTGGCAGAACTGGCTGCTCGGCTCGGTCACACTGGTCGCATGCATCCTCTTCAACATCGTCGTCAAGGGGCATTGGAAGCAGCTTGCCGTCCTCTTCGGACTGGTGGTCGGCTATATCGTCGCCCTGGGCATGGGCATGGTCGATTTTTCGGCGCTCGAGGGCGTGTCGGTCATCTCGCTCCCCGAGTTTTTGCCCTATAAACCGACCTTCAACCTCAGCGCCATCATCTCGGTGACCATGATCTTCCTCGTTTCGGCGACCGAAACGATCGGCGATACCTCTGCGCTGACCTCGTCGGTGCTCGGACGTGAGGTGACCGACAAGGAGATCTCGGGCTCGCTCGCCTGCGACGGCTTTGTCAGCTCGCTCTCAGCCCTCTTCGGGCTGCTCGGCTCGGTCACACTGGTCGCATGCATCCTCTTCAACATCGTCGTCAAGGGGCATTGGAAGCAGCTTGCCGTCCTCTTCGGACTGGTGGTCGGCTATATCGTCGCCCTGGGCATGGGCATGGTCGATTTTTCGGCGCTCGAGGGCGTGTCGGTCATCTCGCTCCCCGAGTTTTTGCCCTATAAACCGACCTTCAACCTCAGCGCCATCATCTCGGTGACCATGATCTTCCTCGTTTCGGCGACCGAAACGATCGGCGATACCTCTGCGCTGACCTCGTCGGTGCTCGGACGTGAGGTGACCGACAAGGAGATCTCGGGCTCGCTCGCCTGCGACGGCTTTGTCAGCTCGCTCTCAGCCCTCTTCGGCTGTCTGCCCATCACCTCGTTCAGCCAGAACGTCGGTCTGCTCGCCATGACCAAGGTCATCAACCGTGTCACCATCGCGACGGGCGCGGGCATCATGCTACTCGCGGGCATCTTCCCTGCGGTCGGCGCGATCCTCACCACCCTTCCCGAGGCGGTGCTCGGCGGCTGTACGATCATGATGTTCGGCAATATCGTCGTCAGCGGTCTGCAAATGATCGGTAACTGCGGCTATACCCAGCGCAATATCACCATCGCCGCACTTTCGCTCAGCATCGGCATCGGCTTCACGCAAGTGCCCGAGATGTTCGCCATCTTCCCTGACATCGTACGCACCATTTTCGCCGAAAACTGCGTTGCGGTCGTCTTTGTGGCGGCGATCCTGCTCAATCTGGTCATGCCGAAGGAGAAAGCACCCTCCGATGGGACAGTCTGAATAAATTACGCCCCGAATGTTGCACAATGCTTCATTCGGGGCTTGTCAGATTCAATCGGTCGGCACTTCCGCTTCGGTGCTGCGGATGAAGCGGACGGCACGGGGGAGAACGTCGATGACGGCGTTGTTGATGCCGTTGGTGCCTTCGCCGTCGATCGTCCAGGAGACGGGATTTTCGGAGGAGAACTCAAAATGGGTCGACTGTGCGAAGACGATGTTGGGGTTGACGCCATCGGTCAGGCGATTCTGGATGAGATCCATGAGCAGGGCGTTCATTTCGGCGGCGTTTTTGGGGCGTTTGATGAGGATCATCTCGAGCTTGCCGTCCGAGAGTCCGATGCGGTCCTTGGGGAGCTTGATCAGCCCGCCCACCGAGAGGGTGTTCATGAAACCGACGAAGAAGACCTCTTCCTTTTTGATCTCGCCACCCTCCCATCTGACCGATACACGCTCGGGCGTGAGATTGAGCAGCTCGGCGGCGCCGCTCATAATATAGGCGAGGTGCCCGAAGATGTTCTTCATATCCTGCGGCGTTTCGTAGGAGGCCTTTGTGAATGCGCCGAAGCAGGCGATGTAAGCGAAATAACGGTTGTTTAGCTTGCCGATGTCGTGGGGGATCGGTTCACCCTTCAGCAGCTCTGCGGCGGCGGTCTTCGGGTCTTTTGAGAGGGCAAAGGTGGTTGCCAGATCGTTGGCGGTTCCGCAGGGCAGATAGCCGAGCTCGGGGGAGATGCCTGCCTTCATGAAGCCGCTTACCACTTGATTGACCGTGCCGTCGCCGCCGCAGCAGATGACGGTCGGATAGTCAGCCGCTTCGGAGGCGACTATGGCGGCATCGCCCGGACCCTCGGTCAGATGGACGGTCAGCAGATACTTTTTGGAGAGCTCCTCAATGATGGGGTATAAGTGGTTTTTGGCTCCCTGCTTGCCTGCTTTGGGATTGACGATGAGCAGTGCTTCGGATTCTTTGAGCGGCATGGACGCTTCCTTTCTCCGCATGGCGGTTTTTCTTTCCTAAATATATTATACACGATTTTGTGGGCGATTGCAAACTAAATTGTAAACATTTTTTTACAATTGATGAACACGCTCGATTTGCTGTCTTTGTACATCGTTCTGCCACAAGATGTTTACAGAATTCCGCATTTTTTTCGCAAGATTGTATTGTTTATTTGTGCGGAATCTGTTATAATAGAATAGATTATATTCTGCAATAGATAAAGGAGTATTCACCCATGAATACAAAAGAACTGAGAACATACATAGCAGAGGGCAAGCTCGATTCGGCCCTCACCGCCCTCTACGGCGAGGCAAACGTCACCGGGCAGAGAGCACGCTACCTGTCGGTAGTCGATGGCTACGAGGCAAAATACGGTGAGGGAAGCGCACTGCGCCTCTTCTCGGTGCCCGGCAGAAGCGAGATCTCGGGCAACCACACCGACCACAACTACGGTAAGGTGCTGGCAGGCTCGATCGACCTCGATATCATCGCCCTTGCCGAGACCAACGACGACAACACTATTTGCATTCAGTCGGAAGGCTTCCCCGAGGACGTCGTCGATATCGCTTCGATCAAGGTAGATCCCGCAAAGTTCTACACCTCCTATGCCGTCATCGAGGGTATGTGCGACGGCATGGCAAAGGCAGGCTGCACGATCGGTGGCTTCAATGCCTACACCACTTCGAACGTCTTCAAGGGATCGGGACTTTCCTCCTCCGCCGCTTTCGAGGTCATGGTCGGCAACATCATCCGCACCCTCTACAATAACGAGATCGACAACACCGAGATCGCAAAGATCGCGCAGTACAGCGAAAACGTCTTCTTCGGCAAGCCCTGCGGTCTGATGGACCAGATGGCTTGCGCGACCGGTGGCTTTATCGCCATTGATTTCGCAGATCCTACCTCCCCGATCGTCGAAAAGCTCCCGCTTGACCTGTCGGCAATGGGCTATGCGCTCTGCATCATCGACACCCACGGCAACCACGCCGACCTCAACGAGGACTACGCTTCGATCCCGCGTGAAATGAAGGCGGTCGCGGCAGAGCTGGGCAAAAAGGTGCTCCGTGAGACCGATCTCGAGACCGTGATGGCAAATCTGCCTGCCCTCAGAAAGGCTTGCGGCGACAGAGCAGTGCTGCGTGCGCTTCATTTTCTTAACGAGAACGAGCGTGTGACCGCTCAGACCAAGGCGCTCCGTAACGGTGACGTCGCATCCTTCTTCGAAGGCGTGCGTGCATCGGGCAACTCTTCCTTTAAGTACTTACAGAACGTATATACCACCCAGAACGTCGCAGAGCAGGGGCTCTCGCTCGCACTGGCGCTGACCGAGGCGTTCCTTGCGACCATCGACCGCCCCACAGCTTGCCGTGTACACGGCGGCGGCTTTGCAGGCACCATCCAGGCGTTCGTGCCCGCTGACCGTGCATCCGAGCTGGCGGCGATCCTCGATCCCGTCTTCGGCGGGGGCGCGACCCACATCCTGCGCATCCGCAAGGAAGGCGCGATCTGCACGCTGTAAAAGGGCGTTTCATGGAAAGTCAAACCCAAATCTGGACGCTCTCGTCGGGCTCGAGCGGCAACTGCTGCTGGGTGAGGCACGGCGAGACCGAGTTTCTCATCGATGCGGGCATCAGTATGCGCGCCATTAAAAAGGCGCTGGCTGAGCTGGGCAGCTCGCCCGAGCGCCTGGCGGCGATTTTCGTCACCCACGAGCATTCCGACCACGTCAAGGGGCTCGCGATGATGGCGAAATACTACCGCATCCCGATCCATGCCGCAGGCAGAACGGCGATGCTCCTCGGCGACACCGACGGCGACTGCATCTACCCGCACACGCCGCTCTACGAGGTGACGCTCGGCGAGGACGTGAAGGTTTCCTCCTTCCTCACCCCGCACGACAGCATGACCAGCGTCGGCTATACCTTCGAGCTGTCGGGACACCGTTTTGCGCTCGCCACCGATATGGGAATGTGCGCACAGACGGTCGCCGATGCGCTCGTCGGCTGTGAAGGGGTCATTTTGGAAGCAAACTACGACGAAGAGATGCTCAAAAACGGTCCTTATCCCCTTTATTTGCAGGAACGCATTTCGGGACGGGGCGGTCATCTCTGCAACCGCGACAGCGCCCGCATGGTGGCTTATCTTGCCCTGAACGGGACGCATCGCTTCCTGCTCGCGCACCTGTCTGCCGAAAACAACACGCCCGATCTGGCGCTGAGCACGGTGAAAGGCTATCTTTCCGAGCATCACATCGAAGCCGAGGTCGCGGTGGCAGACCGATATGCCCCCACGCGGCTGGTCTGACGGCAACACAAGGAGAAGCCATGCTCGAATTAACCATTCTCTGCTCGGGCAACCTGAAGGAACGCTACTTCAAGGATGCCTGCGACGAATACGTCAAGCGCCTGTCCGCTTATTGCCGCCCGAAGGTGGTCGAGCTGAAGGACGGCGTGAACTATATGCCCCACCTGCCCGCAAAGGCGCTGAAGGTTGCACTTTGCGTGGAAGGGAAGCTCTATTCCTCGGAGGAGCTGTCAAAGCTGCTCGCAGATGCGCCCGTGAGAGGCAAAAGCGAGATCTGGTTTGTGATCGGTCCTTTTGACGGACTGCCCGAGGAGGTCAAAGCGGCGTGCGATCTGCGCCTCTCCTTCTCGCCGATGACCTTTCCGCATACCCTCATGCGCGTCATCCTGCTCGAACAGCTCTACCGCGGCTTCAATATCGCCGCAGGCGGGCACTATCACAAATAAAAAACACCGCCGCATGGCGGCATGATCCCATTTCAGGCATTTTTTCGGAGTTGATTCATTTGAAACGAACCAAATTCTCTTTTCCGTGGCGGCAAACGGTTGCGCTCTTGCTCTTTTTCGCCACCTCGTTTGGCGTAGCCGCCTTGTCGCTCGGCTATTTTGCTCTTCCGAGCGACAGTGCAGGGGGGGACACAGCGCTTGCGCCCTTTTGGCCTGTTCAACCGCCGACCGATGATAAGCGCGATCCCGATTCGACGACCTCGTCGTCGGCGGGAGAGGAGAACCCGCCCCAAATTCCGTCGGGCGGCGAGACCTATCTGACCAATCTGAGCGGGGCGTTCAATGCCGCACTGATCGAAGGTTATCTTGCCGATCGCGCGACCGTATCGCTCAGCGAGCGATTGGAGGCGTACAACAAGCTGGCGGCAGGCATCGAGAGCGTGTCCGACGGTATACCTGTGAGCTACGAAAGCTACACTGCCGACGGCTATGAGCTGGTGCGCGGCATACGGATGGACGGTGCTTTCACCGACGGGACGGAAGTGATCGTTCGCTATACCAAGGTGTACAGCAGTGAGGACGGCTCCTATCAGACGATGGCGACCGGTTACACGATCAACCGCAAAAAGGTGCAGCCCTATATGGGCTATCTGATCCTGTCGCATTCCGAGATGCGCGAGGTGACGGCAGGGGTGACTGTGCCTGTGACGGTGCTCACGCTCTGCGACTACAAGGGCAATGTGCTGGTGAGCGATCTGGGCGATAAGTACCCCTATTACGCCCGCGACAACAAAAATTGCCCCGTTTTTGCCGATAATGGCGGCAAATTCTATGCATTTGACGGTCAGGACTTCATCGAGATCAAAGAAAGCAGTCTGCGCGTCTGGCTTCGCTATGATTACCCTGCCTATCCGCTCGGCGTTTACAAAGACTACGAGGTCAAATACGATCCCGAGATCGGCAATTACAAATATGTAAACTGTGAAAACGGCAGGACCGCGATCTCGACCGATTACTTCAAAGCCTTCAATTTCGCCGAAAATGGCTGTGCGGTGGTCGTCAGCAAGACCGACAACTCGCTTATGGTGGTCAACAGCTCCAAACGGATCCAGTTTCGTCCCCAAGGCTATTATAAGTACCCTACCGGCGACATCGGGCACAAGCTCAACGCCAGAGACATCTTCCGTTTGCCCGACACACTCGGCATCGAATCGATCGGCAGTGCGGGCTATGACCACGGCTGGTTGCGCATCCGCGTACAGGCGCTCAGCCAGATGAACAATTCACTGGGAACGGTCATCCGCGACTGGGAAGCGCTCGTCGATGCCGAAGGTAATTTCTTCGAGATTCCCGAGGGCTACACCCTTGAGGGTTACTCCGACGGCGTCCTGCTCCTCTCCAAAAACGGCTTGTACGGCTATTACAGCATTGAAGGTGAGTGGATCACCCAGCCTATCTTCACCTACGCACGTCCCTTTATTCAGGGACTTGCCGTCGTCGGCTCCGAGAGCGGCACGGTCGGCATGATCGATACCGACGGCAATATCGTCCTCCCCTTCGTCTATACCTCCCTCTCCGACGTCTCCTCGGGCGTCATCACTGCCTACTGCGAAGGCATCGGCTGGGAGACCTATTATTTGGTTGAAAAATAAAATTGGGGGCTGCTCGCCCCCCAAACCCCTCGGCAGAAACTTCTTGAAAGAAGTTTCTGCACTTGGGGAACTTAAAAAGACGGGCAAATGCTTGCCCGTCTCGAAATAACTTATACAAAAATCCCTTTCCCGAAAGTTTTGGGAGTGCCAAGAACCCTTTTTCAAAAGGGTTCTTGGCGAGGGGGTTGGGGGCGAGTAGCCCCCAATGTGCTTAAACCAGCTCCATCTCGACCGCTGCTTCGGCTTCTGCGACGGCTCTGTCGTAGGCGTCGAGGACTGCCGATTCGAGCATACTGCGGAACTCGGCGTTGATGGGATGCGCCACGTCGCGATAGGTTCCGTCGGCGTTCTTTTTGTTGGGCATCACGATGAAATAGCGTTCCTTGGCGTAAATCACCTTGATATCGTGGAGTGCTAACTGACCGTCGAAGGTCACTGAAACGATCGCCTTCATGGAAGACGAATCATTGAACAATTTTCTGACTTTAATGTCTGTGATCTGCATAGTAATCGACCTCTTTCAATATCATTGCTGTTTTGTACGGTTATTATATGCCCCGATTGTGAACTCTAAATAAATTATTTTTCTGAAATTCCGAAAAAATAAAACCGAACTGTGAAGCTTTTGTTAATAAAGATAAATTTCCAAAATAAAGTTGGCTTTTCGCCAAATTTCGTCACAGCCGTTTTTGTACAATAGATAAACCGAAAGGATCATACAATGAAACAATCTGTCAAGCAAGTACTGGATAGCGCCCGAAAGCTGCATTTTGCGGGCATCGGCGGCATCAGTATGTCCACTCTTGCCGTGCTTGCGGTAAAGAAGGGCTATACCGTCACCGGCTCCGACCGTAACGAGAGCGACGCAGTGCAACGCCTGCGTCAGTCAGGGGTCGAGGTGGTGATCGGACATCTGCCCGAATCGGTGGAGGGGAAGGATGCCGTCGTCTATACTGCGGCGCTCGGCATGGAGAATCCCGAGCTGGCGCGCGCAGTCGAGCTGAGCATCCCGCTCGTCTCGCGGGGGGACTTTCTCGGCTACATTATGGGCGATTACGAGAGCCGTATCGGCGTTTCGGGTACGCACGGCAAGACGACGACCACGAGCATGATCGCGCACATCCTCATTGCCGCGGGTGTCGATCCCACCGTCGCAAATGGTGCCATCCTGCCCGAGATCGGCGGGGCATATCGCCTGGGCAGCCGCGATTATTTCGTCTACGAAGCCTGCGAATACAAGGATTCCTTCCTCTCGTTCGACCCGTCGATCGCCGTCATTACCAACATCGAACTCGATCACACCGACTATTTCCCATCGATCGAGGCGATCATTGCCTCCTTTAAGAAGGCGATTGAGCCCTCGCAAGCGGTCGTTGCGAATATTGACAACGGCAACGTAAGAAAGGCGCTCGAGGGCTATGATGGCTGGGTGATCGGCATTTCGCTGACCGATCCGACGGCTGATTTCTATCCCGCGAACCTGCGCTATGAGCACGGCGCGGGTGTCTACACCCTCTGCCACAAAGGGAATGCGCTCTGCGAGATCCGCCTGCCTGTGATCGGCGCGTTCAACGTCTACAATTCGCTCTGCGCCGCCGCTGTTGCCATCACCTGCGGGGTCGAGCCTGAACTGCTTGCCGAGGCGATGACCACCTTCCGTTCCGCGGCTCGCCGCTTCGAGCAGAAGGGGATCGTGAAGGGCGTTTCCGTCTACGACGACTATGCACACCATCCGGACGAGGTCAATGCCACCCTGAATGCGGCTTCCAAGCTCGATTTTGCAAAGCTCTGGTGCGTCTTCCAGCCGCACACCTACTCGCGCACGCACGATTTGCTGGATGCCTTCGAGCAGTCGTTTTCGGCAGCAGATCAGGTCATCTTCGCTGACATCTACGCCGCCCGCGAGACCGACACGCATGGCGTTTCCTCTGCCTTTCTCGCAAGCGAAACGGGCGGGCTCTATTTCCCCTCCTTCGAGGACATCGCCTCCTACCTCGCTGAAAACGCCCGCGAGGGTGACCTCGTCCTCACCATGGG
>CAYRQA010000006.1:0-27907 GCA_964426285.1 uncultured Lachnospiraceae bacterium
GATTTCTCTCTTTTTGGTTCTTTTTCTCTCTTTCAAGAAAAGAGAGAAAAAGAACCAGCTAATCCTTTCACACCCATTTTACCCCCAACGAGAAGCAAGGAATGCCTTCATCCAGGTGCATTCGCCGTATGAATGAGCAGAGACAGCGTGAACAGGTAAAAGATCGCAAAAACCAACAGGATAGCAATGAGAAAGCCGACCAGCTTCCCTGCCTCCTCGATGAGCGGCTTGATCGAGCCCGCCTGCACAATATCGGCGACCGTCCCCGACAGCGACAGGCAATATCTGCAAACAAAGAGGATCGAGAGCGGCAAAAGCGTGCATAGCAACAGTCCTATCATCCCGATGACCCCCGCCGTGCTCTTCACCAGCGACAGCGAGGTCGCCAGCGTCTTCACGCTCTCGCTCACCAGTCCCCCGATGAGCGGTATGGCGTTCGATGCGGCAAATTTGACGCTCCTCAGACCGAGGCTGTCGGCGGCTGACGCGATGCTCGTCTGAAAGGACATGAAGATGGTGATCAGCGTCATCGCCGCCACCAGCAAGGTCGTGCAGAGCTTCCGTATAAACGCCGTGACCGAGCGCAGGTCGACGTCGGGGCATAGCGAAGATACGAGCGTCAGCGCAAAGGACATTTGCAGCATCGGAAAGAGCAGTCGGTAGCTGATCTTCTCGGTCAGAGTGAGCAATAATCCCAGCCACGCCGATTGCACCGCCGCCGTGCTGACGTTCGCAGACAGCAGAAGGATGCCCCCCATCGCGGCGCTGATGCTCGTCATGTAATCGTTGATCTGCCCTATGTAATCGCGCGTCAGCTCAAAGAGTGAATAGGTCGAGTTGTAGATCTCGAGCGCCGAAATGAGCAGGAGCGCATAGTCGAAGATCGGTGATTTGCCGCTCATGAACAGTTCTGCGCACCTCGACAGGATGGCGCAGACGATGATCAGCCCGAGCAGTGATGCAAAGAGCTTCAGCCCCGCCGTAATCCCCTCCTTCAAGAGGTCTGTGCAGAGCGATGCCAGATATTCGCCGCCAAACTGCGAAGCGATCGCTTGCTCGTCTGTTGCATCGTCAAGCCCCTCGGGCAGGAGCGCCTTGACCTCATCGGGCAGATCATCGAGCAGTCCACTATAGTCATACGCCGACGGGTCGGTCGGCTCGGGGACGCTTGTCAGCTCGTCTGCTCCGATCGGCAATGCAAAAAGGCTGACGCAAAGCGCGATGCACCATACGAATCCTACGAGCTTCTTCATGAGGCTTGCATGAGGCTGACGGCAAGCGTCAGCAGTTCCCGCAGGAGCGGTAGGGAGAGCAGGACGATCTCGCATTTGCCGAGCAGCTCGAGCTTGACCGCCACTGCATTTTCACCGCAGTCACGGCAAAGGTCAGCGGCAGTGCCGCAGAGAAAGGAAATGCCCATCGATTTGAAGAGATAGGGCAGATATTCGCCAAAGCTTTCGAGCTCAAGCTCTCTCAGATAATTCATGAGCGGGATGAGCGCCGCAAGTGCCGCCAAGGTGACGAACAGGGTCAGACAGAGCGAGAGCGGCGGGGCATATTCGGGGCGAAACTGTCTGATGACGAGCATGAAGAGGGTCACCGAGAGCACCAATCCGCAGATGGCAGGCAGGCTCATAACCCGAAGAGCGTGCGGATGGTCGAGAGCAGCTGGGCGATCTCCTGAATGAGCATGAGCATGATGATGACCACCCCCGCCACACTCACGAGCATCGCCTGCTCGTCTCTGCCCGTCTTTGATAGAATCTGACAGGCGACGCTGACGAGCAGTCCGATCCCTACCACCTTGAATATCAGTCCTGTATCCATTCCATCCTCCCGCTCAGAGCAGAATGAGCACCGCCATCGCACCGCCGAGCAGTCCCATTGAGGAGTAAATCTGCTTTTTGGCTGGAAATTCGGCTTTTTTGGTTGCAATTTCCTTTTCGAGTGCACCCGCCGCATAGTCGCAGTCGACGATCTGCTCGTCATAGGCGAGCGTACCCATCCTGCGTGCAAATTCGAGCAGGAGAGCGTATGTTTCGGGCGAAAAATTGAGCTGTCCCTTCTTCTCCTCGAGGGCGGCGGCAAGTCCCTTTTCGCAGATGAGCTTATCAAAGCCGAGCTTTTGGAAGGTCTCGTTCCGAAAGCCCTCACAGATCGCAGAGATCGGCATTTTGAAGTAACTGACCTGTCCTCTGACATAGCGCACGAATTGCAGGAGTCCCTCCGCCAGTGACAGTGATCGCGAGAGCCCGCCCGACAGCGTCATTCCGCCGACCGTACAGCATACGAAGATCACGAATAAGCCTATGTATTTCATGATGAAAGCTCCTCTCGGTCGCAAAAAGTAAAGTGCAGTCCGTTTTCGTCGCGTCGGATGCCGACGTAGCGGTCGAATACGCCTGCGCTGTGCAGGATGCGGATGTTCTGCCGCCGAAGCAGTCCGCCCACCGACGACGCGTGCGCCGATGCAAGCAGCGGCACACCCGCATTGACCACCGACAGCAGTGCCGCCGCCTCCCCCATCGACCCGATCTCGTCGCAGACGAGATACTGCGGTGCCATCGTGCGGACTGCCATCTCGATCGCCTTCTCCTTGGGATAGCCGCTGTAGAGGTCGATATGCTCCGCACGCTCGAGGTCGGGGCAGCCAAGCTCCATTCGGCTGTCGATGACAGCTACCCGCAGTCCGACCTGCGACAGCTCGAGTGCGAGGTCGCGAAGCAAGGTCGTTTTGCCGACACCGGGGGGTGAATAGAAGAGATAGCTCTCGCGAAAAGCGCCTCGTTGAAGCTCGCGCATCACCCTGCCGCCGATATGGAAGAGCCTTGCGGGAATGCGGATGCAGAGCGACGTGACGTCGCAGATATTGCGGATCTCGCCCCCCTCGCAGACTGCCCTGCCGCTCACGCCCACCCGCACGCCCCCCTCGACGGAAATGTAGCCCTCTTTGATGGTGTCCATGTGGGTGTGAAGTGAGCGGTCGCAGAGTGCCATGAGAACCGCCTGTATGGTCGCACGGTCGATGACAAGCGGACAGAGGACGTTTGCGCCCCCTTGTGCGGGGGTGATCGCGAGATGGCGACCTGTCCGCAGGCGCACCTCGCTGATCCTGCCGTATTGCTTCTCGGCGCGCACCACCGATTGCAGAATCTCCGACGGGAGCTTCTTGAGCACGCTGAGTAACTCCTCTGTCATGCACCTCGCCCCCTCCTGTGAAAGTATATGGGACAGGATGGCGAAGTAGAACCGATTCGAATAAAAAGGAACACTGCCCGAACGGACAGTGTATCCATGCAAATAAGCGGGAGGAGCAAGCCCCTCCCCTACCGGGTCTGGTGTGGATACACACCAAACCGCAGGGGAATGAACGACGGGAAGAGCAAGCTCCCGCCCTGCGAAGCGTTATCAATTGTGCAGGGCGAGCATTCGCCCTGCTTGTCAAAAGTTCTTTGATTCAAACTTTCTTTCAAGAAAATTTGGCGGGGTGCAGGGGCAGAGCCCCTGCAGATTAGCTTCGCCGAGTGGAGGGCAGCGCCCCTGTATTAAACGTACTCTTCAGAAAGTCGCAGGAGTGCGCCAACTGTTCGTTTTCGTCTGCAGTGAGGTCAAGCTCGATGATGCGGCGGATGCCCTCTCTGCCGATGACGCAGGGAACGCCCGCGTAGACGCCTCGCTGACCGTATTACCCTGCAGGTATGCCGAGACGGTGAGCACACAGCCCTCGTTCGAGAGGATCGCCCGTGCGATGCGAAGCAGTGCCATGCCGATGCCGTAATAGGTGGCACGCTTGGCTTCGATGATCTTGTACGCCGCACCCTTGACCTGCAATGCGATGTCCTCGAGCCCCTCGCGGGTATGCTCGACCGAGCTGTCGCAGATCGACAGCACGCGCTTGGTGGCAACGAATGCCTGCGACCAGGGGACGAACTCGCTGTCGCCGTGCTCGCCCATGACGTAGGCGTGGATGTTTCGCGGATCGACGTCGAAGTAACTGCCGAGCAGATAGCGCAGGCGTGCGGTGTCGAGGGTCGTGCCCGTGCCGATGACCCGCTCGGCAGGAAAGCCCGACTTCTCCATGGTCAGGCGGGTCATGATGTCAACGGGATTGGTCGCCACCAGAAAGATGCCGTCAAAGCCCGATGCGATCACCTTGCCGACAATGTCGTCAAAGACGGCACTGTTGCGGTGGAGCAGGTCAATGCGGGTCTCTCCCTCCTTCTGCGGTACGCCCGCGCAGATGACCACAAGGTCGGCATCGCGGCAGTCGCCATATTCGGCGGCGTAGATCTTCATATTGCCGCCCGAGAAGGCAAGCCCGTGGCTGAGGTCCATTGCCTCCCCTTCGGCACGGCGCTTGTCAATGTCTATGATGCCCAGTTCCTCGCAGATATGCGCGTCCAGCAGTGCGTAGGCGAAGGACATTCCGACCAGTCCCGCACCTACCAGTACGATCTTCTTTTTATCGTCGGTATGATTCATAAAAAACACTCCTTTTGGGAGAGTATGCCCCAAAAGGAGTGGAAAATTGCATTATATTCAGAATCGTTCAAAAATCGCGCTCAATCGCCCGACTTTTTCAGCCCTTCAACCTTCTCGCGGTCGGGCGAAACGTAGGCGCTGTAATTGGTGTGGTAGATGACGAAACCGGGGTGTGCGCCCGAGGGTTTTCGCAGGTTACGCACCTGCGTATAGTCGACAGCGATGTGCTTGGCTTCGGAGAGCGAGGAATTGACGGCGGCGATCATCGCGGCTTCGGTGAAGTCGACCTCGGAGGGCTCTTCCCTGTCGCAGAGCATGATGACGTGCGAACCGGGCGCGTTCTTGACGTGGAACCACCAGTCGCTCTTGGAAGCAGTCTTCATCGAGAGCTCGTCATTTTGGAGGTTATTCTTGCCGCAGAGCACGCGGTAGCCGCCCGAGGTTACGTATTCGATCGGCTTCGAGGGCTTCTTTTTCTGCCCGCCGCCCGCATTTTTCTTCATGCGTGCGCCGTAGCCCGCCTGCGAGAGCTCGGCTCTGATCTCGTCGAGCTCGGTCTGCCCCGAGGCACGCGAGAGCAGGTCGGTGACCGAGCGGATATATTCGAGCTCGGCGGACGAGACCTCGATCTGCTTTTGCAGTTCGATCTGCGCATTCTTGAGCTTGGTATACCGCTTATAGTAACGCTGGGCGTTCTGTGCGGGGGTGAGGCGAACGTCCATCGGAATGCGGATGGTCTCCATATTTTCGCTGTAGTAGTCGGTCACTTCGGCGAATTTCATGCCCTTCAAGAGCATATAGATGTGCGCCGTAATCAGCTCGCCGTACTTTTGAAGGGTCTCCTTCTCGGAGGTCGCGGCGAGCTCCTCTTTCTGGATGCTGATCTTCTTTTCAAGGCGCGCCTGCGTATTCGAGAGCAGCTTGAAGAGGTCGGCGGCACGCTGTTTGACACGGTCGACGTTGTCTCTGGCGCCAAAATACTGCTCGATGATCTCGCTGATCGTGTCGGGATGCTTCTTGCAGTAGGTCTCGCCGTACTGGTTGAGATCGACACAGCTGTACTCGATCGGATGCCCGTTTTCGTCGCAGACAAGGGTGGGCGCGTAGTCATTTTGCGCAAGCTTTTCGATATAGCCTGCGAAGGAAGCATAAAGTGCCTCGGAGGTGTTGCATCCGTGCGCGATCTCGCGGGCAGTGAGCGAGGATAGTCCCGCATAATGGGTGGTGAGGAATTTATCGGCAGCCTTCTCGTCGGATGCACGGAGGGTGAGGAAGCCCTCCCTCGTCTCGGTCATGGGGTCACGCTTGTCCTGTGCGGGGGGCAACTCGTAGCGCATCCCCGGAAGGACTTGGCGCTTTTGGCTGGTGGTGAAGTCAACAGGCTTGATCGCACCGAGGATGGTGTCCTTCTCGTCGGTAAGGATGAGGTTGCTGTACTTGCCCATGATCTCTGCGTAGAGGTGCACGCGGTAGTGGAAGCCCATCTCGTCCCTTGCCTCAAATGCGATGCGGATGACACGCTCGAAGGAGATCTGCTCGACCGAACTGAGCTTCGCCGAGCTGAGGTGCTTTCTCAGCAGGATGCAGAAGGAGGGGGGCGATGCGGGGTTTTCCTTTTGAATGGTCGAGAGGTGGATGCGGGGATTGTTCGCCGATGCCGAGACGGTCAGACGGAGGTTCTCCCTGCCTGCGTGCAGTGCGAAGAGGATCTCGTCCTTCTCGGGCTGATGCACCTTCTCCACTCTCGCGCCTGCGAGCTTATTCTGTAATTCAAATGCGATGGCACGGACCATGCCTGCGTCAAAAGCCATAGTGTTCTCCTGTTTGTGTTTACTTAATCTTTGTAGGCAGTATAGGCGTAGAATCGCCCTGTTTTGACAAAGCCTGCTTTGATTGCCGTCTTTTGCGAGGCTCGATTATAGCGTGAGCAGACGTAGCTCACCGAGGGGAAATCAGCGAGCAGCTCATTGGCAAGTGCGGTGATATTGGAGGCGGCATACCCTCTGCCGCGCCATGCGGAGGCAGTCTCAACGGTGAGTTCGGGGCAGCTGTCGCAGGGATCGAACTCGTTGGTGCGTGCCGCCGAGATGATCCTGCCCTCCTTCTTGACCACGTAGGCAGGATAGTCGGGCGAAAGGTCGAGGAGCAGTTCGCTCTCGCATTCTTCGCCGCTCCAACGCTCGGTCTCATCAAGCGGCTGACCGCCGATCGACTGCTTTTCGTAGACCTCGTACCAGCGGTAGAACCCTACGCTCTCGCGGTAGTAACCGAGGGCGTTCACCCAAGGCTCGATCTGACTGTCGAGCCAATCGATGGCGCGTTTGGAGAAAAAGTGTCCCTGAAAGCGCACTGCGAAGGCTTCGACGATCGCACGCACGCCCTCGTATGCTTCGATGCGGTAGGCACCGTCCTCCTCCTGTATCAGGATCGGCACGAGCATCAATGCCTCCTCTTCGATCAGTTCCCTTTCATTTTCCCACTGCCATTCCATGGTTGTGCCCTCCGTTCGGTTTCATTTTCCAATATTATACAACATTTGAGGGCAAAAATCAAGTGAGATGAAAAATATCGTGAAATCCTCTTTCTTTTTCACGCTTCTTGTGCTATACTGATCGTATCAGCACAAACTAAACCGTTGCGAGGCAATTATGCACATTGTAAAGCACTTTCAAACCATTACCCGCCACCGGCACAAGGTGATCGCGCACTGTATGCGCGCAGGCATCGGTTGGCAGGGTCTCAGGCACGATCTCTCCAAGTACGCCCCTGCCGAGTTTTGGCGCGGCGCCCGCTTCTATCAGGGCAGTCGCAGTCCCAACGAAGCTGAACGCGAAAAATACGGCTATTCGACCGCGTGGATGCACCACAAGGGGCGCAACAAGCACCATTTCGAGTACTGGACCGACGTCAATCCCGCGACCAAGCAGTATGAGCCCGTGCCGATGCCGCTGAACTATCTGATCGAGATGTTCTGCGACCGCGTGGCGGCAAGCAAGATCTACCTCGGCGAGCGCTACACCGACTGTTCCGCCTACGATTACTTCATCCGCGGCAATGCGCGCACCAAAATGCACCGACAGACCGCCGATCTGCTCGAAAAGCTGCTCCGTATGCTCGCCGAAAAGGGAGAGACGGTCACCTTCGCCTACATCCGCCGCCTCATGCGCCATTACCGAGAGCGTGGACATTGAAGGTCATATTGGGGGGCTTTGCCCCAAACCCCATTCAGGGGACTTTTTGTAAAAAGTCCCCTGCCCCCCCCAAAAAACGCTTTGAAATTGAATATTGATCTGATTTTATCTACAGTTTCGCAAAACAAAAGAGCAGGCTCATTGAGCCTGCTCTTTTACTGTTTATGCCCTCGCTCAGAAGAGGTAGGGATATTGTGCTCTGAGCTGAGCGACCTTCTGGTTATAGCTGTCATTCTCAGCCGTGACTTCGGCATCCTTCTGCTTTACCAGCGAATCCCATGTGCGAACTGCCAGCTGGTATGCCGACCATTCGTCTTCCAATGCCTGAAGCTCCTGCTGCAAAACGGCTTTGTCGGCAGCGCTTGCACTATCGATCGCCTTTTGGAGCGCATTCTTCTGCTTGTTATATTCAGCCTCATCGGTGAGGGTTGCGTTATCGACCGCGCTCTTATAGAGTGCGATATCGGCATCATACTTGTTTGCGATGTCCGCAAATGCCTGCCCGTGCGCTTGATCGAGAATTGCCAGTGCCGCATTGTATTCCTGCTGCTTTTCAGCCTTCTTGTCGGCAGATATCTTGGTGACCGTTACGAGACAGCGTGTGCTGATCGCGCCGTCAAGGGTCGATACGGTCACGTAGATCGTTCCCGAGCGGACAGCGGTGAGTGTACCGTCGCTATTGACGACCACGCGGTTGGTATTGCCCGAGGTGATGATATATTGCTCGGTGTAATTCGACGGGGTCACCGTGATATTCAGCGTGAAGGCCTCGCCCTCTTCGACTGCGATATTGTCTACCTTGATCGATTGGATCGGTACGGTGATCGTCGCAGGATCGATGACCGTGAGTGTGTATGTAGCGCTGACGCCCTTATCGGTCGTCACGATGATGTCGGTCTTGCCTGCCGCGAGCGCAGTGACCAGACCGTTCGCGGCAACCGATGCGACCAGCGGATCGGAGGTTGTCCACGTGTAAGGCGCATCCTCGGCGTCGAGAGGTGCCTTGATGGGCAGCAGCGTGATCGTCTGACCGATCAGCAGATTGCCATCGGGCTGTTCGAACGAGAGCCCCGTGATCGAATTGGTGACGGTGACCGTGCAGGAAGCGGTATAGTAGCCCTGTACGGTGGTGACCTTGATGGTGGCAGTGCCCGCACTCAGCGCTTTGATCTCGCCGTTCACGACGGTCGCAACGGTCGGGTTGCTGCTCTCCCAGATCACGCTCTGTTCGTTGGCGTCGATCGGACTGATGGCGATGGTGAGCATCTGCGTACCACCCGGATCGAGGGTCACTTCGGTGGGCATGATGGCGATACCGGTGACCGGTACGTTGACAGTGACGACGCAGACCGCGGTGATGTTATTCGAAGTCTTGGCAGTGATGGTGGCAGTACCGCCCGTAAGTGCGGTGAGCGTGCCGTCATCCGAAACCCGCACGACGCCCGGATTGGAGGAGGTCCAGTTGACCGTCGGGTTGGAAGCATTGGCGGGCAGGACGGTTGCGGTCAGCTTGGATGTATTCCCCTTGACCAGCGTGAGCTCGGTCTCGGAGAGGGTCAGCGAGCTGACCGGTGTAATGACGGTCACCGAGCAGACCTTGGTGATGCCTTCGGTGCTGACTGCGATCGTCGCAGAGCCGTCCGCGTGAGCGGTCACGATGCCGTCGAGCACCGACACGATCGACGGATCGCTCGAGACCCAGGTCAGCTCGGCATTCGTATAGCTTTCGGGCACACAGGAGACGGTCAGCACGGCAGTCTCGCCCTTGGTCAATTCAAGATTGGTGGCATTCAGAAGGATATCCGTCAATACGGAGGTAACCTTTACGGTGCAGGAAGCGGAGAGTGAGCCGTCGATCGATTTGGCGGTGATGGTGGCAGAGCCGTCTGCCTTACCGGTCACCTTGCCTTCAAAGTCTACGTCGGCGACCTCTTTATTGTCGCTCTCCCAGAGCACTGCCGAGGTCTGCATACCCGTCTTGGCATTGATCGCCGTGATCTGCTTGGTATCGCCGACACCGATCGTGATCTCATCCTCTACGCTTAAAACAAGTCCGTCCTTCTTTTCAGGCGTTGATGTGCTTGTCGCGGGCTTATCTGTATCTTCCCCGTCCCCGTTGCCGCAAGCGACGAGGCTTGCAAGGGTCAGCAGCAAACAAAGAAGAAAACAAAATTTTTTCATAAAATACCTCTTTCGTGAAAATACTGTCACGTTTTGTGTTTTACACTCATATTATACCACATTTTGCAAATAAATCAATGGCAAATTTGGGTAAAAATCGTATATCCCGTTAACTTTTTTTGAGCGGCTCTTATATTTTTTGTGAACGACCTCCATATACTTGCATATTTTCGGAAAATGTGCTACAATGATAGCAAAGGGCTGTCCGAAGCAGGTCTGCTTCGAGCCTATTCTGTTTATCCTATTGGAGTATCTGCTATGAATCACGAAAATCTGACTGTGACAAGTGCGCTTCTCGACTTCATTCGCCGCTCTCCTACCGCATTTCAGGCGGTCTGTGAGGTGCAGACCATGCTCGAAGAGCAGGGCTTTATCCGCATCGACGAGCACGATCCGATCAAGCTCAAACCGGGCTCTGCTTACTATCTCACACGAGGCGGTTCTGCGCTCATCGCCTTCAAGCTGCCCGAACAGCAGCCCGGCGGCTTCCTGGTGACCGCATCTCATTCGGATTCGCCTGCCTTTAAATTGAAGCTCAACTACGAGCTCGAATCGGGCGGTCTGCTCAAGCTCGACACCGAGCGCTACGGCGGCATGATCCTCTCGACCTGGCTCGACCGTCCGCTCTCGATCGCGGGCAGAGCGGTCATCCGCAAGAACGGCTCGATCACGACCGCTCCCTTCGACCTCGACCGCGATCTTGCAATCATTCCGAACACCGCCATCCATCTCAACCGCACGATCAACGAGGGCTATCGCTACGATCCTGCCCGCGACCTCTTCCCCCTCATCGGTGAGGTCGGCGACAAGGGCAAGCTTCGCGCGATGATCGCCGAAACGGTCGGCTGTGAGGAAAAGGACCTGCTCAGCTTCGACGCCTACCTCTATAATCGCACGCAGGGGACCATGCTCGGACCGGACGGTGAGTTCTTCGCATCGCCGAGGATCGACGATCTTCAGTGCGCCTATGCGACACTGAGCGGCTTTTTGCAGGCAAACTCCCCGACGCACGCGATGCTCTACTGCCTCTTCGACAATGAGGAGACGGGCTCTACCTCCCGTCAGGGTGCCGCATCGACCTTCTTGAAAGACGTGCTGACAATGATCGCAGATTCGCTCTCGCTTTCCTCGGTCGAGCTGAATCGCCTCATCGCTTCCTCTATGATGCTCTCTGCCGACAACGGTCATGCGCTCCATCCCAATCGTCCCGAGCTCTCCGATCCGATCAATGCCCCCCGTCTCAACGGCGGTGTGGTCATCAAGTTCAACGCCAATCAGAAGTACACCACCGACGCCCTCTCTGCCGCCCTCTTCTCCGAGATCTGCGCAAGAGCGGGTGTGCCTGTTCAGACGTACGCCAATCGCTCCGACCTGCCCGGCGGGTCTACCCTCGGCAATATCTCGACCACTCAGGTCGCCATGCCCTCGGTCGACATCGGGCTGGCCCAGCTTGCCATGCACTCTGCCTACGAAACCGCAGGCAGCGCCGATACACGCTATATGATACGCGCCGTGAAGGAATTTTATACCACTGATCTGCGCATTTGCAAAGACGGAACTTGGACAATCCAAGCAATCGGGGAGTAAATCATGGGAATTTTTGATAAATCGACCCGTTTTGCGCGCCTTGCGCTCGACAAACGCTCGCATTATGTAGCCGCCGTGATCGTCGCAGGGGGAAGCGGCAGCCGTATGCGATCGGACCAAACTAAGCAGATGATGACCCTCGGCACAAAGCCCGTGATCGTGCACACCGTCGAGGCATTCGAAGCCTCCGATTACGTCGACGAGATCATTCTGGTCGCGAAGGCTGACGAGCTGGACTGCTATGCGCCCCTCCTCAAGCAGTATGGCATCACCAAGGTCAAAAAAGTCGTCGCGGGCGGTGAGACCAGACAGGCTTCGGTGCTCGCAGGCTTTGAGGCGATCGACGAAAAGGCAGATTTCGTCGCCATCCACGACGGTGCACGTCCGCTGATCACCCCCGAGCAGATCAAGCAGGTCGTGCTTGCCGCATTCGAATACCGTGCTGCAACGGCGGCGACCCCCGCTACCGACAGTGCGAAAAGCGCGAACATCTCTGCCATGATCGACCGCACTGTCGACCGTAAGTCGCTCTGGATGGTGCAGACCCCGCAGGTCTTTTACGCCAATCTCTACCGTGCCGCTGCCTATACCGCCCAGAAAGAGGGCTTTGTCGGCACAGATGACACCGAGCTCGCAGAGCACGCAGGATTTTCCGCCAAGCTGGTCAATATCGGCTACGATAATCTCAAGATCACCACCCCGATCGACCTCGTGAAGGCTGAGGCAATCCTAGGCTACCGTGCATCGCTTGCCGAGAAGAAGGAGGACTGACGATGACCCTTTGTGACATCCGCATCGGGCACGGCTATGACGTGCACCGATTGGTCGAAGGACGCAAGCTCATCATGGGCGGCGTCGAGATCGACTATGAGAAGGGACTGCTCGGACATTCGGACGCAGACGTGCTCCTGCACGCCATTATGGACGCCCTGCTCGGTGCGCTCGGACTGGGCGACATCGGGAAGCACTTCCCCGACAGCGATCCACGCTACAGCGGCATCGACAGCACACTGCTGGCATCACACATCTATGAACTCATGCTGGAGGCGGGCTACACCGTCGGCAACATCGACGCGACTGTGATCGCGCAAGCCCCCAAACTCGCACCCTTCCTGCCACAGATGAAGGAAAAGATCGCCGAGATCTATCATATTGCACCCGAACGGGTCAACGTCAAGGCGACCACCGAGGAGAAGCTCGGCTTCACGGGCTCGGGCGAGGGCATTGCCGCGCACGCCGTTTGTTTGGTGGTAAAAGGGCAATAAGGCACGAACGAAAATGGCGAGTTGTACTCGCCTTAGCCAAACTCGCCCACTTGCCCCGTCAAACGGGGCAAGTGGTATCACAGGCAAGACAGATCCAATTTGCAGTTCTCCCATACTTCCTTTTTCTTGATCGTCCGAATTGGACAGATTGCCTTATCTTTTTGTCTGCCTGATGCCATTGTATGACGGTCTGCAGGGATGGTGCATCCCCCATGGCTCTGCCGAGGGGCGCGCTTAGTCCATCCTGCCGAAACTTTACATAGTATATCCGAAATCTCCGCAAATTTGAAAGGAAATTCAATATGACAAAAATTTCCCCCTCCATCCTCTCCGCCGACTTCTCCAAGCTCGGCGATGAAATGATCGCCCTTGAAGAGGCGGGCGCTGAACTCGTCCACATCGACGTGATGGACGGCTCTTTCGTGCCGAATATCTCTTTCGGTGCGCCTGTCTACCGCTGTGTGCGCAGCTCCTGCAAGCTCCCCTTTGACGTGCATCTGATGATCAACGAGCCCATCCGCTACCTTAACGATTTCGCCAAAGGTGGCGCTAATCTGATCACCTTCCACGTGGAGGCGACCGAACGGGTGGACGAGACCCTCGATGCCATCCGTGCGCTCGGTCTGAAGGCGGGTATCTCGATCAAGCCCAAGACCGACGTTTCGGCGATCGAGCCCTATCTCGCCAAATGCGACCTCGTGCTTGTCATGTCGGTCGAACCGGGCTTCGGCGGTCAGTCCTTCATGCCCGAGGTGCTGCCCAAGGTGGAGAAGCTCGCCCGTCTGCGCACGGCACACGGCTATGCATACGATATCGAGATGGACGGCGGCATCAATGCCGAGACAGCCCCCCTCTGCATCAGGGCGGGCGCAGATATCCTCGTGGCGGGCTCAGCCGTGCTCGGCAAGGAGGATTACAAGGCAGCGATCGACGCGCTGAGGGGATGATTTCATAAGGGTCTGCGCCTCACGGGGGACTTGGGGTAAAGGTGCTGCCCGCAAAGTCGATTGCAGAACCGAGGGGAGGGAAAAAACATCTCAAACGCCGAAGTTTTTCCCCTCCCCTCGGGCTTCCCACCCCATTCCTTGGCTTTCAGTAACTTAAATTGTTTGTTTGTCAACAGCGCCGTAAAAAGTCCCCCCGCCCCCCAAGAAACTTAAAAAAGCAGGGCGATTGCTCGCCCTGCTCGATAACCCCAACGTCATGTGTAGCGGTCGGCGCCTCGACGACCCGCTACGTGGGATTTCCACCCAATTTTATCTCCCCCAACCGTTTGAACGGGCGATTCGTGAATCGCCCCTACGGGTACGGTGATTATTCAAACACAACGCACCGAATGAAGGAATACGGTCATCCTTCATTCGGTGCGGTTGCATTTATCTGCCCAGCAAGACTTTGCGGGGCTATCAAAAGTTTTAAGGGGGTTTTAGGAGGAGCTTTTGAAAAAGCTCCCCCTAATCATAAACTCATTCCCTGCCCGCTTTGCGGGAAGAATCCTTCTTGAGTGAAAAGACGAATTCGCAGTATTCGCCTTGAGTACTGCGGACGGTGATGGTCTCACCGTGAGCATCGATGATCGTTTTGGCGATATACATACCCAGACCAACGCCCGTTTTGTCGAGCCCGCGGCTCTTGTCGCTCTTGTAGAAGCGGTCGAAGATATGCGGAAGATCCTCGGAGGCGATACCCTGTCCTTCGTTGTAGACCGAGATATAGACCTTTTTGTCCTGCTCCCATAGCTTTATGCGGTAAGCACCGCCTTCGCGGGAGAATTTCACGGCATTGTCGCAGATATTGTAGAGGATCTGATGGATCGCATCGCTGTCTGCAATGACGTACATACTGTCGGCATCCGATTCGAAGGAGACGTCGAGCTTTTTATCGTCGATGCGCTGTTCGAAGGAGATGAGGATCTGCCGCGCAAGCTCGCAGACGTCGAAGGACGCCATCGTAAACTTGCGCTCGCCTGCCTGAATGCGCGAGATGTCGAGCAGAGACGACACCAGTCTCGAGAGACGGCGTACCTCGGTCGCGATGATCTGCAGGTAGTAGGAATGCTTTTCGGGCGGAATGGCACCGTCGAGGATGCCGTCGATGAAGCCCGCGATCGTGGTCATCGGCGTGCGCAGATCGTGCGAGACGTTGGCGATAAAGGAACTGCGGGTGTCTTCGAGGGTAGCAAGGCTTGCCGCCATGTTATTGAAGGCAATGCTCAGCTCGGCGATCTCGTCGTTGCCCGTCACCTCCACGCGCACGTCGAACTGACCTGCCGCAAAGGACTTTGCCGCCTTGGACAGGTTGCGGATCGGACGCACGATGCACTCGCTGATAAAATAGCTTGCGATGATCGCGGCGCACATCACCCACATACAGGCGAGGATGATCATCTTGGTCATCGTCTGCACCAAGGAGGAGGTCGAGGTAGCGGGAATGCAGGTGAGAACGTATCCGATGACTACGTCCTCCTCATGAAGCGGGAGCAGATAGCTGTAATGCTTCTCGGCGAGCAGACCGTTGAGGTCGGTGTCGGTTTGCAGAGGTTGATCGTTCAGCGATGCGTCAATATGGCTTTGCGGGATCTGCAGATCGATCAGCGCATCCGACGCCCCTTCATCTCCGATCAAAACAAATCGGTTGGGGTTGAGTACGAGCACGAAAAGCTCGGGCGTTCCCTCGGAGATCGCCGAAAGCCGCTCACTGGTCGCATCGGGACTTCCGTCGATATATTCAGTAAAGCTCGCCGCATTACTGCCGCTATATGCCGTTTCCAGAAATTGCTTGGCAGAGGTGCTGACACGCTCGAGCTCGTGTGAGCTGAGGTCGGCAGAGTGCGACTGCACCAGCGTGGTAATGATCACCGTCAGGATCAGAAAGCTGAGCAGGATGATCAACGTGAATGCAAGCATATAGCGGGAAAATACACTTTTGCTAAGCATACGATTCCCTTCTTACTCTACGGTCAAAACCGATCAGACGTTGAAACGGAAGAGGACCACGTCGCCGTCCTTGACGACGTAATCCTTGCCCTCGGAGCGGTAAAGTCCCTTTTCCTTGGCGGCGGCGATGGTGCCGCAGTTCTTGAGCTCGTCAAAGGAGACGATCTCGGCACGGATGAAGCCGCGCTCGAAATCGGAGTGGATCTTGCCTGCCGCCTGCGGTGCTTTGGTGCCCTTGCGGATGGTCCATGCACGCACCTCGGTCGGTCCTGCGGTGAGGTAGCTGATCAGCCCGAGCAGCGAGTAGCTGGCACGGATGAGCTGATCGAGACCGCTCTCTTCGATGCCGAGGTCGGCGATAAAGAGTGCCTTGTCCTCCTCGTCGAGCTCTGCGATCTGTGCTTCGATCTCTGCGCAGACGGGGATGACCTTCGAGCCTTCACCCTCGGCAAAGGCGCACAGTTTCTTGTAGTGTTCGTTGTCGGCATAGCTGCCGCTCACCTCATCCTCGCTGATGTTGGCGGCATAGATGACCGGCTTGTCGGAGAGCAGTCCCATTGCGTCGAGTAGCTTCTGCTCATCCTCACTGCGCTCGAGGCTGCGGGCAGACTTGCCCTCGGCAAGCAGAGCGTACACACGCTCCATCAGCTCGAGCTCAGCCGCCATCGTCTTGTCGCCGCGAACTGCCTTCTTCAGACGGTCAATGCGGCGCTCCACCTGCTCCATGTCCGAGAAGATGAGCTCGAGTTCGATCGTCTCGACGTCGCGCAGAGGGTCTACCGAGCCGTCCACGTGGACGATGTTGCCATTTTCAAAGCATCTGACGACGTGCACAATCGCATCGACCTCACGGATGTGTCCGAGGAATTTGTTGCCCAGACCCTCTCCCTTGGATGCGCCTTTGACAAGTCCCGCGATGTCAACGAATTCGATGACGGCGGGGGTGTATTTTTCGGCATGATAGAGCTCGTTGAGCCAGTCAAGGCGCTCGTCGGGCACTGCGACCACGCCGACGTTCGGCTCGATGGTGCAGAAGGGGTAGTTGGCGGACTCGGCGCCCGCATTGGTGATTGCATTAAACAGGGTGCTCTTCCCTACGTTGGGAAGTCCTACGATTCCAAGCTTCATTGATAAACCTATCCTTGTTTTTGATTTCCTTCTTATTATAGTACAAAATGCCCCTAATAGCAAGTCTTTTTGCAAATTCTCAAGCTGATTTTTCCAAAATACACATATTGTTCACAATATCGTCATGCTGAATTCGTAAATAATCGCTATAATAATTATGAAGTTAGACAGTTTTTTCACAATGTTAATATTTTAACGGAATCACTTACATATTTACGGAGGAAATTATGGGAGTTAAATTACTGGTCATCGATGATGACGCCAACATCTGCGAAGCGCTTCGCCTTTATTTCGAGAACGAATCCTATGAAGTCAAGGTCGCCAACGACGGCTTCGAGGGGGTCAGCTACTTTAAAATGTACGAGCCCGACATCGTCCTGCTCGACATCATGATGCCCCGCAAGGACGGCTGGCAGGTCTGCCGCGAGATCCGTGAGGTTTCGTCCAAGCCGATCATCATGCTCACCGCCAAGGGTGAGATCTTCGACAAGGTGCTCGGTCTCGAGCTGGGTGCGGACGACTTCATCGTCAAGCCCTTCGACATGAAGGAGCTGTCTGCCCGCATCAAGGCAGTGCTCCGCCGTTATGCCTCGCACGACACCACGCACGACGACGAAGTGGTCAAGTTCGACAACATCGAGATCAGCAAGCAGAAATACGAGCTCAAACTCGGCGGCAAGAGCGTCGACATCCCCCCCAAGGAGCTCGAACTGCTCTACTTCCTTGCCTCCAACTACAACCGCGTTTTCACCCGCGATCAGCTGCTTGACAAGGTCTGGGGCTTTGACTACCTCGGTGACTCGCGCACCGTCGACGTACACGTCAAGCGCCTCAGAGAAAAGCTCGAGGGCGTCTCCGACAAGTGGGTGCTCAAGACCGTTTGGGGCGTAGGCTACAAGTTTGAGCTGCTTCAGTAAGAAGCCGACGTTCGGAGGGACAACATGAACGAACAGAACAGATACGCATCGGGCTTTGAGAGATTCAAGCATCAATTTCCGAAGATCGGCTTGTATTTTTTCAGCATCGCACTTCTGATCGAGAGCGTTTGGCTCTTCTTCCTCCTCTTGTCGAGCTTTGCATGGGAGAGCAGTTTCGCCGTGTTTCGGTATGTAGTCATTCTGATGCGGGGGCTGAATTTCATCTTCTTTGCCCTCGATTGGTTTGTCGTATTTCCGCTATTTCTGATCTGCCTGGGCATCACGATCTTCTTTTTCGTGCGCTCGCTCCAAAAGAAGCTGCTGTCGAAGGGTGCTGTCGCCGCAGTGATCGTCATGAACTCGATCTCTGTTGTGCTGATGGTCATTCGCGTGATCTGGTGGTTCTTCTACAATGCCGATATTCAGGCTTCTCCATAAATCTATCCGCAGGATGCCATGCATCCTGCGATTTTCTTTTGCCAACAAAAAAGCGCCGCAAATACTGCGGCGCTTATGAAAGTTCCTTGCCCCGCTTTCTTTCAAGAAAGCGGGTGGGGATCCAAGGGGCAAAGCCTCTTGGCGGGGTTTTGGGCGGAGCTCCAAACAGCCCCCTCTGATTATGCCTCGGTGAATTTGGCGGTCTTTGCCCATTCGATGAAATGGGGCTTGTACTCGTCGTAGTTCTCTTCGAGACAGCTGAACTGGATCAGCCAGAAGGCATCGGGGCCCTTGAACATGGTCGAAAAATACTTGTAGGTGTTGCCGTCCTCCGCGTTTTCAAAGACGTATTCCATGGTGGTCAGACCGTCGGTGGTGGTAACCGCGTCAGGCGATCGGTCGGCATTGGCTTGATGGACAAGCGCGGCGTACTCCTCGAGCGTATAGTCGCCAAAGCCCTCAGCGACAGAAAATTCTTCCTTGAGCACGAAGACCGCCACCTCGCTCGAATCATAGCAAGCGGTGAAGCCTTCCATCTCGGTCTCCTTGAAGCCTTCGGTCAGGGTGATCTCCATGCCGGCTTTGGTGAAAAGAGCATCCTCGGCATCGAGCACGCTCGTGTCGCAGCCCGCAAGGGTGAGCAACATCAGGGCAGTGAGTATCAGTGAAATCAGTTTTTTCATGGTAAAACCTCCCGGATATTTGATATTTTCATTTTATCATAGAATTTTCCGTTTGTAAAGCAAAATTTTAGCGACATTTGCATTTTTTAAAAGATTACGATTTTGAAAAGCAAAACGCATCAAAGCTCGCCGTCTCAAAATCGCCGACCCACCTGAAGCGCATGCTGTGTCTTCCCCGCAGGGGCTCGATGGGAAGGGAGCGCGCTCTGTAGTCGGTGCTCGGGGATGCCGTGTGGGAGGCGTGCAGGATACCGTCCGCATAGAGCTCGAGTGTGCAATCGCCCTCCGAGCGCAAACCGAGCGTGAGCGTGTTTTCGCCGTCGAAATCGATATAGCAGTAGTCGGCGCTGTCATTCGGGCGAATTTCGCCGAGCACGAGGGTGTGCTCCGACGCATCGTCGCCGACGATGCGGAGATTGCCGCTCAGCGAACATGCATAGCAGGCGGCGATCTTCTCGCGGGCAGTGATCGCATCGGCGATGCCCGAGGAGGTCATCTGCACTTCGTCAATCGAGCCGTCGGGGTTAATGTTGATCTTCTCGACGCAGACGTGACGCGAAAACTCGCCCCCGTGGGTCGAACGGTGGTAGAAGATATACCATTGCCCGCCGAAGCACTGCATCGAGCCGTGATTGTTCCAGGTTTTGGGGTCACAGCCGAAGTTGTCGATGATGACGCCGCCATACTTGAAGCCCTTCATGGGGTGGTCGGAGATGGCGTAGCCCATCGAGGTCGCTTTTCTGCCGTGGCGGTGGGTGTCGGTGAAGAGATAGTAGTATTTGCCGCCAATCTTCTTGACCGAGCTGCCCTCGTGGAATTCGTGTTCCGCGACCGAGAGGGGCTGAGTGATGGTGTCGGGCTCGATCTCGATCATATTTTCCTTGAGCTTGGCGACACGCACGCGGTCGAACTGCCCCCAGTAGAGGTAAGCTTGCCCGTCGTCGTCGATGAGGACAGCGGGGTCGATGCCGTCAACGAATGCGATCTGCCCGACATCCTTGAAGGGACCGCAGGGCGACTGAGATGCCGCAACACCGCATCTGCCGTCGGACAGGCAGTAGTAGAGGTAATATATGCCGTTGCGGTAGGATGCGTCGGGTGCGTAGAGGTCGAGTTTATGCTTGTTTTCGCTCGCCCAATCTATATCAGCGATCGAGAAGGAAACGCCGTGGTCTACCCAGTCGATCATATTGTCGGAGGAGTAAACGTGGTAGCGGTCGGAGCAGTAGGCGCGTCTGCCTTGCAGGTCGAACGAGCCGTAGAGGTAGATGCGCCCGTCCTGCCAGACGTGCGCCTCGGCATCGGGGACGAAGGTGTCGTTGGGTAGTATGGGGTTATGAGGGTATGCGGACATGGGGCTCCTTTCATACGGCGCTGTTGACATCTACATTATCATAATGAAGAATAAGCGGACCGTCCAAACGGTTCAGCCAAGCCCTCCTCTTCGAGGAGGGTGGCACCGTGATTCGGCGTAGCCGATCACGGTGACGGGAGGAGACTGTGCGAAAGAGCTTGTTTCATAGTAGCCAACTCCCTCACCCGCATCGCGGGAGCTCCCTCGAAGAGGGAGCCTTTTAGTTTGGCGATATTTTAACTGCTTCACATTATTCTAAGTGACGATGCCAACTGCGTCTTTAGTGTGTCTTTATGTGCTCATTATAACACATTTTTTGTGAAAATTCAACACTTTTGCTTGTGTATATGCACGAATATATGTTATAATGGAGATGACCGAACGGGAGGTGCAAGCCCTCCCCTACGGGTTATTGCTAAGATATAATATGTGCAGACCCTTCGACGGGAGGAGAGACCCCTCCCATCCGAGTTTTTTAAAATAATTCCTTCATTCTTGTAACCAACGCACCCCAAAATCTGTCTATCAGGGTGAAAGGCCTTGAAAATCTTCAGGAGGTGATACCGTGGAAGACAAAATGATCGTGGATCTGTACTGGGCGCGCTCCGAAGCCGCGATCAGTGAGACCAAGCAAAAATACGGCAAATATTACCATGCCATTGCCTACAACATTCTCGCTTCCAACCTTGATGCCGAGGAATGCGTGAACGACACCTATGCCCGCGCATGGGATGCCATGCCCCCGCACCGCCCCGAAAAGCTCTCCGCCTTCCTCGGCAAGCTCACCCGCAACATCGCACTCAATCGCTATGCCCGAGAGGGTGCGCAGAAACGTGCATCGGGCACGACCCTCGTCCTCGACGAGGTGGCTGAGTTCGTGCCTGCCTCACACGGCTCCTCGATCGACGATGAGATCGCGCTGAAGGATGCCATCAACTCCTTCCTCTCTTCCCTGCCCGCAAAGGTGCGCATGATCTTCGTGCGCAGGTATTGGTATCTCAGCCCGATCGCCGAGATCGCCCGCGACTTCGGTATGAGCGAGAGCAACGTGAAGGTAACCCTCATGCGCACACGGGGCAAATTCAAAGCACATTTAGAGAATGAAGGGATTGAAATATGAAGAAGAATGAAAAAATGCTCCATGCAATGGAGCTGATCGACGAGAAATACGTCGCCGAAGCCGACCCTACTAAGGTGAAGCGGCGGCTCAGGCACCCGAAGCTGTTGGCACTTGCCGCCTGCTTTGCCCTGCTGCTGACGGGGCTCAATCTGTGGCTGTTTATCCCGTTCAGCACCCGGCTGCCCGATATTTCGCGCTATTCGGACAGCGAATATTACCCGATCATCGAGAAGCTCAATAAACTCACCTACAAGCCGCCCGTATACAAGAACAATTTCGAGAAGCTCCGCGACAGCTTCTTGATGGCTAAGGGGGAGGAAGCAGATGGCGGCGTAAATGAGTCGCCGTCTGTAAAAGTTCCGATCGCATTGTCCCAGACCTACAGTGAGGTCACCGACAACCAGGTGGCGGGCGTCATCGAGGGCGATCTCATCAAGCGAAGCGACCAGTATATCTATTACCTTAACGTGCGCAAAGGTTCGCTTCACATCTATTCGATCGATGGAGTCTTTTCGGATGGAGACGGTAATTATCTTACCGATGAACTCGGCAGCTATTTCATTGGGTCCTACCATGATCATTCGCAGGAGTTTTACCTTTCGAGCGACTGCAAAACGGTCACCGTGATCTATACCCGAAACTATGACACCGAGGGGACATTGACACACATCCTCTCGCTCGACGTCTCCGACCCGACCAATATCCGCGAGCGGACGAGCGTAAATATTAAAGGCTACTCTACCGCCTCGAGAATGGTCGATGGCAAGCTGCTGCTTCTGAATAGCTATTACGTCGGTAAAGACTTCAACTTCGACGACGAATCGACCTTCCTGCCGCAGATCGACACAGGTGACGGCTTTGTGAGCATCCCCATGGAAGATATCATCGTGCCCGAGACGCTCACCGCCCCCCGCTACACGGTCGTCTGCCGGCTCGATGAGCAGACGCTGGCGCTCGAGGATGCGGCGGCATTCCTCTCCTACTCGAGCGAGGTCTACGTCTCGACCGACACCATCTACGTGACCCGCGGCTACAACGATGTCAGTGAGGAAAAGAACGGCTACAAGACCACCGTTGCGATGACCGAGATCTCGGCACTCTCCTATACAAGCGAGCAGTTCGAACTGCTTGGCAGCATCGCCGTCAAGGGCACGGTCAAGGATCAGTACAGCCTTGACGAGCACGAGGGCATTCTGCGCGTCGTGACCACCACCAACTACAATCGAATGCGCGAATCGAGCAACGGCGACATCATGTCTGTCGAGCTTGACAGAAACAGCGGCACCTCCGCTTCGCTCTACTGCATCGATCTTAACACATGGGAGATCGTTGCCGAAGTGGAAAACTTTGCCCCGAAGGGTGAGACCGTCCAGTCTGTCCGCTTCGACGGCGACAGTGCCTACGTCTGCACGGCAGTCGTGGTGACACTCGTCGACCCCGTCTTCTTCTTCGATCTGAGCGACCTCGATAACATCACCTACAAGGACACCGGCGTGATCGAGGGCTACTCGTCCTCGCTGATCAACATCGGGGACGGCTATCTGCTCGGCATCGGCGTTGGGGAACCCCCGACTACCGTCAAGCTCGAAGTCTATGAGGAAAGCGAGAACGGCGTCGTCTCGGTCTGCTCCTACATCTTCGAGAACGCCTTTTACTCACGGGAATACAAGTCGTATTTGGTTGACCGCGAACACCGATTCTTCGGTTTGGGCTTGGTCGACTTCTCCTACAATGATACGCCCTCCTATGAGCCGTACGATCCACTCGATAACTGCGAACGCTATGTGCTCTTCCGTTTCGACGGCAACGAGCTGAGCGTGCTCGTGAATGAGCAGCTGAGCGGTGATTATGACCTCTATCGCGCGGTCTATATCGACGATTATCTCTATATGTTCTCCGATGAAGCGTACAAAGTCGTCAAGGTCGGACTGACCGACGAATAAGCACAAATACGAAAGGGATGCCGTAGGGCGCCACTCAATAAGGATGATATCGAACCCGCAGGTTGACAGCCTGCGGGTTTGATGTTATAATGAGGTGGGTGATGGATATGGGAGAGTTGGCAAGAAGAAAAAGTCCAAGATTACAAGGTTTTGATTATAGCAACACGCGTCTGTACTTTATTACCATGTGCACGAAAAACAGGCGGTGTATGTTATCTCGTATTTCCAGAATAGCGCCCCTCGATGCTCCGTCGAAACAATTTTCACCGAACCTTGTAGGGACAGGCGGCCTCGACTGTCCGTTCGTTGAATTATTGCCATACGGCAAAATAGCAGACAAAATAATAAACTAGCTCAATGATTTTTACGAGCATATAACCGTTGACCGATATGTCATTATGCCAAATCATATTCACCTGTTGTTGTTCGTTTGGGGAGACGGACAGTCGTCTCCTTCGACGGAGTCGAAGGAGTACGCCTTTGTCCCTACAGGGATTGGTGCAAATTCGGTCGTTTCTCGGTTTGTATCAACGTTCAAGCGGTTTTGCAACAAGGAATACGGTGAAAATATATGGCAAGACCGTTTTAATGACCACATCATTCGAAATCGGGATGATTATGAGGAGCATATAAGATATATTCATGAAAATCCCATGCGTTGGTATTATGATGAATTATATTCCAATGAATAAAGGGGTTCGGGCTTTGCCCGATGCGTTTGTACCACTAATGTGAAACTTGCAATAAAAGCAACCGATAAACTTGAATTTGTTGACGAGGTGGTAATGATGAAAATTGCATTAAAACAAATTAATATTGATATGGGGCTGCAAGAATATGAAATGTTGCAAGGTATCCTTAAAGTGGATAATGGATTTACGAATCCTACATATGATTTAACCTATGCAGAATATAAAAAACGGCTGCAAGAAGCAGAAAATCATTCTAGGGGCATTGGCTTGCCTGTTGGCCGGAAAGGATATACAACATACATTTTATACATTGATGACATTCCTGTTGGATATGGAAGAGTAAGACGCTCGTCAGATATATATTTAGAAACCGTTGTTGGAGCAGGAAATCTGGGATATGGAATTCCAAAAGAATATCGTGGAAAAGGTTATGGAAATATTTTATTTCAAGAATTGCTAAAGAAGTGTAAAGAGCTTGGATATAATGAAATAAAATGTTTTCCTTTTAAAACAAATATAGCAACCATAAAGATTATGATGAAAAATGGCGGAAAAATCATTGGCGATTTCAAAGGAGAAAAATATATGATTTTAATCCCAATAAAGTAATACAAATTCCAATTTACAAAACAGACCCCGATAGACTTTTGTATAGTCTATCGGGGTTTTATATCCTTATTGCGAGCCCCCGTAAGGCATTCCTTTTGGTGTAAAAAAAGCACGGTCATTCCGACAAAGGCCCCTTCGATGAGGTAGACTTCGGTCAGCCGACCTCGTCGGCAACTTCGATCTTCCAAATATAAGTGCCGTCGCCCTCGATGACGCCGTAGGTGATCTTCAGCTGGTCATCCGAGCGGAAGCGTTCGACCACCTCGAGCGGAAAGGAATCGGTGGGCTCGAGGATAGTCTCCCCCACCTTGATCTTCACGGTGTAGCCGACAAAGGTATCGCGTGACCACGCCTCTTCGCAGGAAATGAGCTCGACGTCCCCCCTGCAACACCTCACCGTCGCCTTCTTGCATATCATTTTCGTATGCGATCGATCGGTACAGCGAGTTGCCGACCGCCGCGATTCCGAGCGCCAATATGAGAATGGCGCCGATGAAAATAACGTAGCACAGCAGAGGCAGTTTGGTTTTCTCTCTGATCGATCCTTTGATCGTGCGAATCAGATAAACGCTCACGCCGACCAAAAGTGCGATCAGGACGAGCAGAAAGAGCCCGTAGACGATATTCACAAACTGAAAGCCCTCTGCCTGATGACTGTATATGACTTCCATTTTTCCTCCGTCTCATTCACAGTAATCGAAGGGATCGTCGCCCTCCCACTCGAAAAACTTCGTGTTGTAGATCATGGCGATCTTCTGCGAAGGTTCATGCGTGAAGATGACCGGATAGAAGGTGTCGCCTTCGATCGAGGTGTTGAACATCCCATTCGGGCTGAGGTAATAGTCCTTGCTCCACTCATAGTGGGTGATGATCGGAATGTAAAAATCTCCGTATCGAGAAAAGACCAGCAGGTCGTTGCCCTCCGAGAGTCTCTTCTCGTTTCGGAATTATCGTCCATCCGCACACGCTCAAGCTTGTCGCCGACGATGCGGAATTCACCGTCTTCCACCCATTTGCGCTTGATCGACATCTCTTTATCGACCTTACGGATTACCAGCCCCGCTCCAATCAGAAAGCCTGCAAAGCCTACTGTGGTAGCCGAAAGAATGACGCTCCCCGCCGTGATCGATCCGAACAGACAGGTAATCCCCAGAAGCAATCCCATTGAAAGAATGAAGAACGCCACACGAGCAGAACGGAGGCAGGCGAACGCTTCCCCGTCTGCTCAAAATCGAGCTTTGCCGTCAGATCGAGCTTGATCGCCTCGACCGTCAGCTTTTCACTCCTCACCGCACTGCCTCATGCGCATAATCAAAGCCGCACTTTTCGAGGAAGGCTCTTGCCATGAGGGTCGCGCCGATCTGGTTGGGGTGGATTCTGTCCCACGCGATGTAGGAGGAATGGCGGATGGTGCAGTAATCTGCGTACATTTTCTGGAAATCGACGAAGATGCAGCCGTGCTTCTCGGCAAGACGGCGGTTGATCTCGACGTACTCGTCCATGCGTGCACGCATCATATCGGTTGTGTTCGGCTCCATGATGTAGGGGGTGAGGATGAAGATGCCCTTCACCTTGCCCTTGACCCTCAGGATCATTTCTTCAAGGTTGCGCTCGTATTCATCGGGGAGAACGTGCGTGTCGGGCATGGCGGGCGAATCAAACTGGCGCCATACGTCGTTGATGCCGATGCAGATCGAGACCCAGTCGGGGGTGAGTGCGACGACGTCGCGGTCAAAGCGTGCGAGCAGATCGCGGCTGGTATTGCCCGAAATGCCCGAGTTGGTAATTCGCACGAAGACCTCAGGATAGTATACGGCGAGCATATTTTCGACTACGCGGACATAGCTTCTGCCCACGTTGTCAAACAATCCCTCGCCAACGGGATTGGCAGAGCCCATATCGGTGACAGAGTCACCTGCGAAAACGATACGATCCATGTGTTGGAACAGCATAATAACACCTCGCGTTTTTTGTTTTATTATAGCACGAGGGGAAGGAAAAAGCAAGGGATTGAACGCATTTTTACCATAAAAATCGCGAACCGTGGGTAGATATTACCAACAGTTCGCGATTTCTATACGGTTGTTTCGATTATGGGTATCTCTCCTGTCACAGTTTCTCTATCAAATTTAAACACACGTTCAATTCGCATTGAGATAATACCATTTGTTTTTCATTTTTATGCAGATAACCTCTACAGATTTATCATCTCCATCTAAAGTAAACCCTACTGTGACACGCGCCACTTCCGAAATCGTATCATATTCTTGATCAGACATATAATCATAAAGCTCCCGAAATGCGAGGACAACAGCAACCACCGCTAAAACCGCAAACAGGATTTTCCCTTTTCCTTTATCCGTTTTAGTTTTATTAGTCGTCAAAACCGCTTCCTGATTCAAAGCAGTGCGATCGACATTCACTTCTTGCCCGCAATTCGTGCAATATTGGGTGCCTTCAGCAATCTCTTTTCTGCATTTTATACAAAACATTTCATTTTGTCTATTACACCTATACCACAAGTGTTCGGAAAAGTCCGGTGACTTTTGGAGATCAAAAGGTTCAATATAGCTATCACGATCGCAATGAAGACACGGCACTTTCGAGCTATGTCAGCGCCTGCTCCAATGTTTTTCGCGGACACGCCAACACCACTCGCTGAAAGGATGCCGCGCGGATGCCGAATATGTATCCTGCATCCAACCATAATTTTGCCTTATTCACTACAAGATCGTCGAGTGCTTTGGATGATAGTCCCAATTCCGAACAATCCAGCCATGCAAAATAGGTGCCCTCGGGCTCAACGAGCTTGATCTCGGGAATTCTGTTTTGCAAAAATACACGAAGGTAGTCGAGATTCGCCCGCAAATAAGCTTTGCACTGCGTCAGCCATTCTTCTCCCTTCTCGTATGCCGCCTGCGTGGCAACCAAACCGAGCGTGTTGAGCTGAGAATAGGCGCTGCGGTCGATCTCCTTTTGTAATTCCCCTCTGATTTCGGCGTTCGGAATCCAAATGTTTGAAACCTGGAGTCCTGCGATATTAAAGGTCTTGCTCGGGGCGGTACAGATGATCGTCCGCTCTTCCAAATTCGGACAAGCTTTTGCAAAAACCGTATGCGGATGCTCCTCGAAAGCGAAATCACAGTGGATCTCGTCTGATACGACGGTCACTCTGAGTATTCCGCACCAAACTGAACACCGTGACCGCTGAAGTTGAACAGTGTGACCGCGAAGATTGAACAGAGCGACCGCGTCGGTTGAACAGTGGTGGAATATGGGGTAAAATGTTGTTACACGCGAGAGCGTGAATACAACATAAGGAGGTCATAGATATGACCAATTACCGCGAGATCCTGAGGTTAGACAGCCTCGGACTCAACA
>CAYRQA010000007.1:0-26981 GCA_964426285.1 uncultured Lachnospiraceae bacterium
CACCCCTTTCCTTGGCTCTCGACAGCTAAAAGGGGCAATTTGTCTACACTTTGAAGCGCCCAACGTGGGCGCTTCTCTTTATTTTGCGCATAATTCCCCGCATATTACGCAAAAATTGTTTCTTTTTCGATAATAGACTGTAAACTCGAAGCGCTCGCCTTGACAAAATGCGTTTTTTGCGCTACAATAAACGTGGTATGCACCCATCATCCTACAAATATATAGGAGATTGATCAGAATGAAAGATTCCAAAAAGCAAAAGGGAACGAAGGTCAAGCTGACCAAGGGCAAACGGGTCTCGATCCGTTGTCCGCTCGCCATTGACCGCACCGATCTCGAATATAACTACGACGCAGGCTGTGCGCAGATCTGCCTCACCGTCGAGAATATGGGCGGCGGCGGTGTCACCAATGACAGCGTCGAATCAGCCATCGTGGTGATCCGCCTGTACGATGCACAAGGCGCACTCGTCCCCTGCACCAAAAACGAATATTTTGCCAAATTGCTCCGTTTCGGCGACGAAGGACTGCAAAGCGGCAGTCAGATCACCTTCCGCCTCACCCCCGATTGCGACAGCGGTCTGCGGGTGGCTGACCTCGAGCTCTACATCAGCCGCGTCCGCTATGCCGACGGCTCGGTGACCGACTACCTGCGGGGCGACTTCTTCGACCTGCCGGGCGATGCCATCTCGCTTCAGAAAAAGCACAAGAAGGACCTGCCCGACATCACCGCCAAATTCGGCACTTCGGCAAAATTCCTCCCCGAGGAGCTGACCGACATCATCTGGCGCTGCGCCTGCGGTGAATTCTGCGAATCGGAGCAGTGTGCCACCTGCGGCGCCTCCAAGGCAGCGCTCTTTGACTACTTCCGTCCTGCCGCCCCCAAGGTTGCTGCCGCCATGCCGAAAGCAGCGATCGATCCCACCGCACCCCTGCGCACGCCCGAGCCCACGTCGGCTGCCGATCAGACAACCGTCATTGATCGGGCTGCCGCCGATCCGGCAGGTGCACCTGCCACTGATGCGACAACCGAATACGACACAGGCACATTCGTCCCCAATGCACTCGGCACCGTCAGCGACAGCAACGCCGAGAGCGGCTTCGATCGCCCCGCAAACGGCGAGCAGGGCACAGATGCAGAGGACACACCGCACGAATTCCGTGCACCTGCCCCTCAAAAGAAGCCCGACAAGCTGAAGACCGGACTGATCGCCGCCATTATTGCCAGCGGCGCTCTGCTCCTCATCATCGTCGTCCTCTTGATCGTCGCCATGGTCTCGCGAAGCAATACGCCCGCCGAATCCACGGTAGAAACCACGACCACCGCACCGATCACTACCGACCCGCCGATCACCCCAGAGGATCCGATTCCCGAATACGAAAAGATCGTGCGCGCCTATCTCGAGCAGAATGCCTTCGACAACGCCCTCGGCTATGCCCGCATGAGCGATTGCAGCGATGCGCTGATCAACGAAGTGCTGACCGCCGCCATCGATTACTACACCAACGTCGCACCCGATGCCGCCAAGGCACTGCAATACGCAGAGGAGCTGGGTGATACCGCCACCATCGAGACGCTGACCCTTCAGCAATACAACGATGCAATGAGCAAGGGCGACTATACCGCCGCCATCACCTATGCCCAGAAGCTGACGACCGACAAGGACGCCAAGCTCACGGCTGCCGCAGAGGCACTGGTTCAGCGCCATCTTGCCGCAAACGACTTTGACGCCGCGTTGCAGGCGATCAAGACCTACCCCACCCTCACCAAAGCCGAGGACGTTCAGCTCGCCGCCATCACCTATCACGTCGGCATCAAGGAATTCGACGAGGCACTGGCGATCGCCGACGTGATCAACAATGATGCTCAGAAGGTCTCCATCGCCAAGGCGGCTATCGATTACTATGTCGGTCAGCAGAACTACGACCGCGCCGCAGACTATTTGCAGCTCACGGGCGACAGCGCAGACATCCTCGCTCTGCTCCCCCATTTCACCGAGCCTGCCATCAAGAAGCATCTGCCCACCTTCTTCGCTTACCTCTCCTTCTCCGAAAAGCAGGCGGTCCATGCGAGCGTCATGAGCGCATCGACAAGCGCAGGCATCATCGATGTCTACGGCAACGCATTCTGGGGAATCGATCAGTCGCATATCGCTTTCGAAACGGGCAAGACGGTCGTTTCGATCAAGTGCAGTGAGCAGACCACCGTCCTGCTCTTCTCGGACGGCACGGTTGCCGCATACGGCACCAACAACTACGGTCAATGCAACGTCGAGGGCTGGCAGAACATCGTCGCCATCGACGTGAGCAACAACCACACCGTCGGTCTGACGGCAGACGGCAAGGTCGTCGCCGTGGGGCTTAACGATCAGAATCAGTGCGCCGTCGAAGCATTCAGCAACGCAGTGGCGATCGCCGCAGGCGGTTACCACACCTTAGTGCTCCACGCAGACGGAAGCGTCTCGGCGATCGGCATGACCCTCAGCGGTCAGTGCAACACCGCAGACTGGACCGATATCGTCGCGATCTCGGCAGGCGACCTGCACAGCGTGGGTCTGAAGGCAGACGGCAGTGTCGTTGCCGCGGGCAGCTCGGGCACGGGTCGCTGTGACGTAGACGAATGGAGCAACGTGATCCAGATCTCGGCAGGCGAAAGCGCCACCGTAGGACTGACCGCCGACGGCAAGCTCCTGCTTGCCAGCGGCGACACCAACAGCGGTGACGTTTCGACGATGACCGATATCATCTGGGTCTGCGCAGGCAGCAACTCGGTGACGGCACTGCGCTCGAACGGCACGCTGGTCACTACGGGCAGCACGCCGCCCGACCTCACTTATGTGTCGGCACACGAGATCTTCACCAGCGTTTACGGCGTTCAATAATCTAAAAAAATCCCCTCTCGGATCGGTTTGGTTTGATCCGGGAGGGGAATCCTTTATGCCAAGGCAGTTCATTCGCGCAGTCAAGACATAAGAAATCAGACAAACCGTCAACTTTCACCTTGACAGAGGCAAATGTACCGTGCTATAATGAAGAAGATCATCATTTTCATGATTTTGCCAATTTTACGAAAGAGAGAGAACCATATGACCAAGACACAACTGCGCAAATACGCCCGCCTGATCGCGAGAGCGGGCGGCAATATCCGAAAAGGACAGGAGGTCATCCTGTCGGCACAGCTCGATCAGCCCGAGTTCGTGACCATGCTGGTAGAGGAATGCTACCGCGCGGGCGCTTCCAAGGTGACGGTCGACTGGGCACACCAGCCGATCTCGAAGCTGCACATCCGCCACCGCTCGCTCAAGACCCTTTCGACCATCGAGGAATGGGAGCTCAAAAAACTCGAGCTCCGCTCCGAAGTGCTCCCCGTCGCCATTTACCTCGAATCGTCCGATCCCGACGGCATGAAGGGCGTCGATCAGAAGAAGCAGGCAAAGGCAGCCATTGCCACCTATCCGATCACCAAGCCCTACCGCGACAAGATGGACAACCGTTACCAGTGGTGCATTGCCGCAGTCCCCGGCAAAAAATGGGCGAAGAAGGTCTTCCCCGGCATTCCCGCATCGACCGCCGTCAAGAAGCTCTGGGACGCCATCCTCTACACCTCGCGTGCCGCCGAGGGCGACCCGATCGAGAACTGGAAGTGCCACAACGAAGACCTCAAGCAAAAATACGACTACCTCAACAGCCTGGGCATCGAAAAGCTGCTCTACACTGCCTCCAACGGCACCGATTTCACCGTCGGGCTCAACAAGCAGGGCATCTTCATGGGCGGCGGTGAGAATACGCTGAGCGGTGTTTTCTACAATCCCAACATCCCATCCGAGGAAATCTTCACCTCCCCTATGAAGGGTGAGGCAGATGGCATCGTCTATGCCTCGAAGCCCCTCTCCTACAAGGGCGAGCTGATCGAAAACTTCTCGGTTCGCTTCGAGGGCGGCAAGGCAGTCGAAGTTCACGCCGAAAAGGGCGAAGAGCTGCTCAAGGAGATGATCTCGATGGACGAGGGCGCGGCATACCTCGGCGAAGTGGCGCTCGTTCCCTTCGATAGCCCGATCAATCAGACCGGCATCCTCTTCTACAACACCCTTTTTGATGAAAATGCTTGCTGTCACCTTGCACTCGGCGCGGGCTTTACCAACTGCATCAAGGATTTCGACAAGTACACCACCGAACAACTCCATGAAATGGGCGTCAACGATTCGATGATCCACGTCGACTTCATGATCGGCACCGCCGACCTCTCGATCGAAGCCCTCTGCTCGGACGGCAAAACCGTGCAGATCTTCAAGGACGGTAATTGGGCGATTTGATTGGGGCCCTGCCCCAACCCCCGGCAAGGGCTCTGCCCTTGCATCCCGCCCGCTTTCTTGAAAGAAAGCGGGGCAAAGAACTTTATTTAAGGGCAGCAATTTCTTGCCGCCCTTAGTCTTTCGATAAAGTATCAGTTCAGGAAGGCGAAAGCCAAGGAATGGGGTTGGAGGTCCGAAGGAATCACTCCGCAATAGGCGAAGTGGGGGAAAAACTTCGGCGCCCCAGATGGTTTTCCCCTCCCCTCCGCTTTCTTAAATAACTTTCTCGACAAACTCATGGCGGCAAATCCTTACCCCCCTCATTCATACAACAAAAACTCCCTGTCGGGGCAAATGAGCCCGCTGACAGGGAGTTTTCACGGCGATCACGCCGAACGCTTCTTTACACTTGTAAATTATTTATACTTGGGCGAAGCGTAGCCCACGATTTTGCCGCTGTTTAACTTGTATGTATTGCTGGCAACCTTGTCGGAATAGTTGCCCTCGACGGTGGTGATATAACCGCCTTCGCAGGAAACTACGATACCCACGTGGTCGATGCTGCCATGCTTGCCGCCCCAGTCAATGAAGACGAGGTCGCCGGGCTTCGGGGTATAACCGCTCGAATACTTATAATAGCGTCCTTGATCGACGAAGAAAGCCTTATATTGAGAGGCAGAAGCCGCCTTGGGTATTACGTTGGTGGAAACGCCCGCTTGATTGGCACACCAGCTGATAAATGCGCCGCACCAAGGGTAGCTCGAGCCGCTCACCTTTTGACCGTAGAACCACGTGTTGTATTTTACGTTGTTCGTTCCGCTCTCCTTGACGCCGATCTCACCTTTTGCGATCGAGGCGATCTTGTTCGCCTGATCGGTCACCGTAGCGGGTGCTTTGGTGGTTGTAGGCGCTTTGGTCGTTTCGGGTTTCTTGGTCGTTTCGGGCGCCTTCGTGGTTTGGGGTGCTTTGGTGGTTTCGGGCGCCTCGGTCGTAGTCACGGGCGCCTCGGTTTCGGGTGCCTCGGTCGTTGCCTGTTCGGTCGTCTCGGGCGCACCGGTCGTCAGGGGGGCATCGGCGGTACCCGCCATCATCGCAGGGCGTCTGGTAAACTCGACCCAGCCGCTCTGTTCGGTCAGGATGGGCGAACCGTCCTGTTGTTCCTCCTCGAATGACGGATCTTCGATATCTATTTCATTGTTTGTGGTAAGCTGGTTATCTTCGGCAATATTGTACACCAGTTCGTTCACCGGTTCGAATATCGATTCGGTATGGTCACGGGTCTGAGAAAACAGACCCGTGCAGAAGGCGGTAGCGCCGAGGAGTGATAAGATTGGCAAAATCAGCAATCTTTTCATGATTCCTCTCCTTTCTTTCTGCCAGTGCAGGCGGGGTATTTTTCATGCGGTCAATCTATACAAATGATATTATTGGATAAAAATCGACGTTTTTGAGGGTGAAGCAGGGCGTTTTTTAGCCGTGACATGGCAATTCACCCAATACGCTATCTATTCTACTATACTTTTCAAAAAAAAGCAACCCCCTATTTCGCCAAAATTGTGGATATTTTTATGGTCATATTCAACAAAAATCGCTCCAAGAGGGTGCATTTCAAAAATATTTTGCGTCATACCGAAAATTCCCTTGTAATTTTCTATGAAATATGGTAATATATACTATGTATACATTTCAATCAATAGAGGTCACATATGAAAATCTGGGAATCTATATTTTACGGGCTGGTTCAGGGCATCGCCGAGTTTCTGCCGATCTCCTCATCCGGACATCTCGCCATCTTTCAAGCCATTTTCGGCACGGGAGCCCCCGATGCCAACATCTCCTTCAACGTGCTTCTGCATCTGGGCACGCTGATTGCCGTCTTCTTCGTCTACTGGCGGGACATCGGCAAGCTGATCTGCTCATTCTTTACCCTCTGTAAAAAACTGCTTCACGGAAATTTCAAATTTTCCTCCTATAATGAAGATGAGCGCTTCGTCATCTTCATTCTGATCGCTACCGTTCCGCTTATTCCCGCCGCCATTTTCGAGGGCTATATCGAGGCACTTTCTTCCTATATTATTGTGGTGGGTGCGATTCTCATCTTCAACGCCCTCGTGCTCTTCTTCTCGGACAAAATGGCGCGCGGCAACAAGACCCTTTCCGAGGTCACGCCCAAAAACGCACTGATCGTCGGGCTTTGCCAGATGCTTGCCGTCCTGCCCGGACTTTCGCGCTCGGGCTCGACCATCACGGGCGGTCTGACCCAGGGCTTTGAGCGTCCGCTCGCCGTCAAGTTCTCGTTTATCATGTCGATCCCCGCGATTCTCGGTGCCTGCGTATTGAAGCTCCCCGACTTTTTCTCGAATCTCGCATCGGGCTCGGAGAGCGATCAGCTTCCGATCTACCTCGTCGGCGCACTGACCGCCGCCATCGTCGGCGTTGCCGCCATGAAGCTGCTGACCTACATCTCCAAAAAGTCCAATTTCCGCATCTTCTCCTATTATTGTGCCGCAATGGGTATCTTTTCGATCATTTGGGGCATCACGCACCCCTAAGCCCATCGCTTAAAAGAAAGGACCAAAATGGCTACCAACACCCGAAAGAAGTCGACCGCCTCCAAGAAGAGGTCGTCTTCCTCCAAGAAAAAGAGCGCTTCCTCTGCGTCAAAGAAAAAGACGAACAAAACCGCAAGCGAAAGCCGCCAATTCATCGAACGGAACAAAAGTACATCCAAAGCCCCCGAGCCCGCGGAAGAGACTGCACTCTACAACGATCCCGATTCGATCGCCAATCAGATCATCCGTTTCCTGCTCTTTGCGGTCGGCGTACTCTTCATCATCTTCCTCTTCTTCACCGATATGAGCGCCGGTTTTGATACCAACACCGGTCCCGTCGGCTACGGCATCTGCTGGATTCTCTTCGGTCTGCTCGGAAAGAGTGCCTATCTGCTCCCCTTCCTCTGCATCTACCTTGCGCTGATCTGGCGGCACAGCCTTCTCCGCTGCAATGCACTGATGAAGGTGGGTGCGTCGCTTCTGCTGATGCTGCTGGTCGCATCGATGTTTCAGCTGGTCGTACAGGCATCCGATTCGCCCGTCACCTTCTACCGCTTCACTAAGCTCTGGAAGGACGGCGTCTCCCTCCGCGGCGGCGGTCTGATCGGCGGCTTTATCGGCGGTCTGCTCTACCTGTTGCTCAAGGGCGTCTCGTGGGTCATCCTCATCTTCCTGCTCATCGCAGATGCCATGATGCTCAGCGAGATCACCCCCGCGTCGGTGATCCGCTTCTTCAAGAAGCTCGGACGAAGCATCGGTCAATGGATGACCGAGCGCAAGCGCTATGAAGACGAGGAGGACGAAGTCGACGAGGAACCCGTAAAGACGGACAAGCCGTCGAAAAAATCCAAGGAAGCCCCCGTCCGTAGACCCAAGCCCGAGCCCGAACCAGAGGACGGTCCCAACGAGCTGCCCGCCCGCAAGCGCCGCGTATTCGGCGTGGAAGAGGAGAAGCCGCCTCTGCCCGAAATGGAGGTACAGCCCGTTGATCTGCAGAAGGTGCAGGTCGAGGACAAGGTCGGCGATCCCCACACCGAGTCGATCACCCCCGTTTACGTCGCACAGACAGACGATCGTTTCTCTGTCAACGATGCGATCACCACAGAAAGCCAAGCCTCTGCGCAGTCGGTTGCCGAGCTGAAGCTGACCGACATCTACCGTTCGCCCGAACGCGACGAAGCCGCCGACCGATTGGGTCAGGCGCTCGTCGACCGCAAGGCGCAGTTCCGTCAGAGCGAATTCAATGCCGCTGAGCTGGAGGTTCGGGAGAACCGTGCCCCTTGGGAAGAGCCCGAGGAGGTGCTGACCGCCGAGGAAGAGGAGATCGCAAGTATGCTCCTCGACACCACCCGTGCACCGCTCGCCGAGGAGACACTCCCTGAGCAAAAGGAGAAGCTCTATCGCTTCCCGCCGATCACCCTGCTCAGTCGGAACACCGATTCCCAGTCGCTCGATTTCAGCGACGAATTGCAGAAAAAGGGTGAAAAGCTGGTCTCTACGCTGCGCTCCTTCCGTGTCGAGACCGAGATCGTCAACATCTCACACGGTCCGACCATCACCCGCTATGAGCTCGCCCCCAAAATGGGCGTGCGCGTGCGTGCCATCGCCAATCTCGTCGATGACATCGCCCTCAGCCTCGAAACCTCGGGCGTTCGAATCGAAGCGCCCATCCCCGGCAAATCCGCCGTCGGCATCGAAGTGCCCAACAAGCACCCGATGACCGTCTACCTGCGCGAGCTGCTCGAGAATCCCGCCTTTGAACAGGCAAAGAGCAAGGTGACCGCCGCACTCGGCAAGGACGTTGCGGGACAACCCGTCTTCGTCGATATCGCCAAGATGCCCCACCTGCTGATCGCAGGTGCGACCGGTATGGGTAAGTCGGTCTGCATCAACTCTCTGCTCGTCTCCCTCCTCTACAAGGCATCGCCCGATGAGTTAAAGCTCATCCTCATCGACCCCAAAAAGGTCGAGCTGAACGTCTACAACAAGCTGCCTCACCTGCTTGTGCCCGTTGTAAACTCGCCCAAGAAGGCGGCAGGCTCACTCTCCTGGGCGGTCGGTGAGATGGAACGCCGCTTCGAGCTGATCGAAGAGGTGGGCGTGCGCGACATCAAGGGCTACAATCAGATCACCGCCAACGATCCCGCCAAGGAATTTCTCCCCCACATCGTCATCATCATCGACGAGCTAGCTGACCTGATGATGACCGCACCCGACGACGTCGAGGAATCGATCTGCCGCATCGCCCAGAAAGCCCGTGCCGCAGGTATGCACCTGATCATCGGCACGCAGCGCCCCTCGGTCAACGTCATCACAGGTCTCATCAAGGCGAACATCCCCACCCGAATCGCCTTTACCGTTACATCCCAGATCGATTCGCGCACGATCATCGACATGGCAGGCGCCGAAAAGCTGATCGGCCGCGGCGATATGCTCTACTCACCCGTCGGCGCAATGAAGCCCATCCGTGTGCAGGGCTCCTTCGTCTCCGACAAGGAGGTCGAAACGGTCTGCGACTTCATCCGCGCCCAGGTCGGCGAGGGTGAATACGACAATTCGATCATCGAACAGATCGCCAAGAACGCCGAACAGTGCGGTCAGAAGAAGAAGGTCGGCGCCGATATGGGCGACGAAGACACGGGTGAGGTCGATCCCAAATTTGACGAGGCGGTCGAGATCGCACTCAGCGAAGGTAAGATCGCCACCTCCCTCCTTCAGCGCCGCCTTAACCTCGGCTACGGCCGCGCCGCTAAGATCATCGACCAGATGCAAGCCTGCGGGCTTGTCAGTGAGCCCAACGGCTCAAAACCGCGCGACGTCCTCATCTCCCGCTCCGATTGGAACGAGATCAAAATGCGCAAGGAGGATTAGGGCTATTGGGGCTCTGCCCCACCCCCCGCCAAGGGACTTTGCCCCTTGGATCCCCGCTTAGGGGAACTTTTTGAAAAAAGTTCCCCTAAGAACCCCTCAAAAACTTCATAAAGCCGCGCGAATGCTCGCGCGGCAGGCTCAATCTCTCCGCACCATTCAAATGTTTTTGGAAAAGGAATAATTTGCTACATTATTTTACATATTATTCCCTTTCCAAAAGTTCTTGAAGATTCTTAAGAAACTTCTTTCAAGAAGTTTCTTAAGCGGGATGCAAGGGCAGTGCCCTTGCCTGGGTTTGGGGCAGAGCCCCAATACAGAAAGGATATTTCAAAATTGGGTAAGCTATACGTAATAGACGGACTGGACGGCTCGGGCAAGGGCACGCAGTCAAAGAAGCTCACGGAGTATTTAACCGAATGCGGCAAGGATGCGCGAAGGATCGATTTTCCGCGATACGGGCAGAAGGGCTGCACACTGGTGGAGGGCTATCTGCGCGGTGAGCTGGGCGGCAAGCCAGACGACACGGGCGCATACGCCACCTCACTCTTCTACGGCGTAGACCGATACTGGTCCTACCGCACCGAATGGGGCGAATTTTACAACAGAGCAGACAGCATCCTCGTCTGCGACCGCTATACGACGGCAAACGCGGTGCATCAGTGCTCGAAGCTGCCGAAAGAACAGTGGGACTTCTTCCTCGACTGGCTGTGGGACATCGAGTACAACAAGATCGGAATCCCACGTCCCGACAAGATCCTCTATTTAGAGATGCGCCCCGACATTTCGCGCAAGTTAGTGCAGGCGCGATCGGCAAGCGAAGGGCGCACCATCGACATCCACGAAGCCGACTACGAGTACCTCTGCCGTTGCTACGAAGCGGCACTCTATGCCGCCGACCACCTCGGTTGGGAGCGCATCCGCTGTTACGAGGGGGACGAGCCTCGCACGATCGACGATATTTTCGCCGAGATCATCGCTCGGCTGGGGCTGTGAAGCTCCGCCGCGCCGCTACGGGTGATCTGCCCGCACTGATCGCACTCTGGCAGGCAGTTTTCGGGGACGACGAGCGCTTCATTCGGGCATTTTACAGGGCAAGCGGCATCGGGCGCACGATCGTAGCCGAGGCAGACGAACGAATCGTCGGCATGATCAACTGCCCCGAGATCGAGCTTTGGGCGGGGGACGACCGCTATCGCGGTGCGTATATCTACGCGCTCGCGGTCGATGCGCACTGCCGCGGTGCGGGCATCGGCTCGGCACTGCTGAGCGCCGCAGAGGGCGACGAATACCTCGAAAGAGCGACGCAGTTTTTACTGCTCATTCCCGCCGAGGCGTCATTGTTCGATTTTTACGCCCGAAAAGGCTACGATCGACCCGCCTTTGCTCCGATCGGCAACATCGACCCGCCTCGGATCGAGGAAAAAGCCCCGCTCGCACACGACTGTGATGTGCTCTACCGCCGATATCTCGCCGCCTGCGAAAAGGAAGCGGCAAACGGCGGAGTGTTTGTCAAGGCACAAGCGATCTTCGCCCTCTCGATAGGGGGCACCGATTGCTACGCCGACCGAGAAGGCTACATGGCACTCGACAAGGCGAACAAGCCGGTCGAAATTCGCCCTACCACCCCCGATTTCGGGCAGAAAAAGGCGCTCTGGAAGGCACTGACCAATATTTCGGACGAAATCACACCGCTCATCTCCCGATTCATGGAGGACTGAGCGCATACAATACCGAAAGGAAGGATTTTTACCATGATCTACGTATTTCTTGCAAACGGATTTGAGGAAGTAGAGGCGCTCGCACCGATCGATCTGCTTCGCCGTGCATCCTTTGAAGTCACCACCGTTTCAGTCACCGAGCACCTCGCCGTGATCGGCTCGCATAACATTCCCGTAATTGCCGACACTACCATCGATGCGATCGGCGACTTTTCGAACGCCGAACTGCTCGTGCTTCCGGGCGGGATGCCCGGCACGAAAAATTTGGTAGCCTGCGAAAGGCTGACCGACCTGCTCAGCGCACAGGCAAAGGCAGGCAAACCGATCGCAGCCATCTGTGCCGCACCGTCCGTGCTCGGTTCGCTCGGCATCCTCGAGGGCAAAGAAGCGATCTGCTATCCCGGCTTCGAGGGCGCACTGAAGGGCGCGCGCATCTCCGACAAGCGCGTGGTGTGCGACGGCAATATCCTCACTGCCGCAGGTGCGGGCGTGGCGGTCGAGTTCGGACTTGCCGCGATCGAAATGCTCGCCGATGCCGATAAGGCAGATGCGATCCGCAAGGCGATCCTCGCGGATTGAAATCGGCAAGTCGTATTATAATCCATTCGTTAAAAGTTTTTGAAGTCCAGAAACTTTTTTCAAAAAGTTTCTGGCGGGGTCAAGGGGCAGAGCCCCTTGCCGGGGTTTGGGGCGGCGCCCCAAAAGGACAATAGCCATGCTTACATTGAGAGACGAAAAGAATAAGCTGCGTGCTGCTTTCAAGCAGCTGCGAAAGCAGATCCCGCAGACCGAGAAGGTCGCGAGGGATCGAAAGATCTGCGCCCATTTTTTGGCGCTCGCCTCCTATCGCTACGCCGATACGCTGCTGCTCTATTATCCGCGCTCGGACGAAATTGACACCCGTCCCATCATAGAAGATGCGCTCAAATCGGGCAAAAAGGTCGCTCTGCCCCGCTGTAGGGAGGGCGGACAGATGGATTTTCACTTCATCACCGACCTATCCGAGCTGACCGAGGGCAAGTTCAGTATTCCCGAGCCCCCCGAGAGCTGTCCCCGCTTCGACAAGCAAAGTATCTGCAAGAGCGTACTCATCATCGTCCCTGGTCTAGCGTTCGACAGAAAGGGCTACCGCCTGGGCTACGGGAAGGGTTATTATGACCGCTATCTCTCGGATATCACCATTCAATCGGTAGGCTTTGCCTATACCGCCTGCATCACCGATCATCTGCCGCGCGGTCGATACGACCTGCCGGTCGTTCTGATCGTCACCGAAAAGGGAGTGAATCTCATTTGATCAAACTGAATAAAAGCACAGCCCCCTCCCTTCTGACCCTCGCCGTCTTTGTCCTGCTCCTGCTCTCCTCGCTGATCCCCCCGGGCGATTCGGTATCCGAGCTTTTTCTGAGCGACATCGTGCTGCAGATCCTCATTTTTATCCTGCCTTCCCTCTTTTACTGCAAGCTCTGCAAGGTGCCGATCAGCAAAAATTCCTCGATGACCACATGGCTGCCCATCCGCTTTATTTTGCTGGCGGGACTGTTCGGCGTGCTGGTGCTAGGCAGTATGCTCATCAACCTCGGCGTATATTCGCTCGCGGGCAGCGTCGAGCAGATCGGTTCGTCCTCTGCGCAGACGCTCACGCAGATCGAGTCGGTGTCGGGCGCACTCTACGTAGTGGTCGCCTTCTGCATCGTCCCTGCGGTCGCAGAAGAGTTCTTCTTCCGCGGCATCCTCCTCTCGGAGTATTCGGAAAACGGACGCTTTGCCGCGCTGGTCATCACCTCGCTCGTCTTTGCGATGGCGCATTTTGACCTCATGCAGCTCCCCGCCTACTTCTTTTCGGGCATGATCCTCGGTTTTTCGCTGGTTGTCACCCGCAGTCTGCTCGCACCGATCCTGCTCCACTGCGCCTCCAACCTCTTCAATATATTTTTAGCCCCCTATCTGTGGCAGATCACCTTCGCCCCCTTGGGTGTGCTCTTTACGGTGTTTATCCTCATCGGACTGCTCCTGCTCTTCGCCATTTTGGCGCTCCGCGAAGCCGAAGACATCTCCACCGAATACGCATATGACCCCCGCAGAACCGATGACAAGCCATTACCCCCGAAGAAAAGCCTCTCTATGCTGCTGCGCAATCTGCTTTGCCCGCCTTATCTGGTCTGCGTGCTCCTCTTTCTCATTGCCGCCATCTTCGGCAGACCTCAACTATACCAATAAAAGGATTTGATCACATGGAAAAGAAAGATTTGTCCCATTCCTCGGCAAATGAGCCCGAAGGCATCTACGTCGAAGAGGACAACGAAAATATTGTCGAAGCAGTCGACCGCCCGACCCTTCGCGATGCGCAAAAGGACGGTCGGGAGAGCAGTGAGCAGGTCGAAGGCGACGACGAAGGCATCGAGCTGGACAGCTCCCTCTTCGAGGAGGGCGACCCGCTCGAGACCATCGGCTTTGCCCCCAACGATGACGACCAACTGCTCCCCGACGGCGACAGCTCCGACCCGTCCCTCGCCTTCGACGACCTGTCAGCCGAGCCGATCGAGGAGGATGCCCGTGCACCCAAGATCGTCCGCAAAAAGCTGATTCAGCGAGAAAAGGGAAGCACCATCAAGGGGCTCTCGGCTGTTCTGATCTATCTGCTGATCATCATCAGCGTGGGCGTACTCTCGGGGCTCGCCATCGTCTCGGTGGCGAACGACGTGTTCGCCTTTACCAAGGATGACACCGTCTACGAGCTGACCATCGACACCCCCGATATGTCGCTCAAGGAGCTCGCCGAGCTGCTGCACGAGGAGGGCATCATCCGCTATCCCTCGATCTTCCGCATCTACGTCGGGCTGAAGGAGGAAGACGGCATCACCCTGCACGAGGGCACCTTCTCGATCTCCCCCTCCTACAACTACGACAAGATCCTCACCTGCCTCGATCCGCCGCCCGTGCGTGAGGAGGTCACCATCACCTTCAGCGAGGGTCTGACCATAGACGACGTCATCGATATCTTCGTGAAAAACGGCATCGGCACCCGTGCAGGCTTCGTTGACGTGATCGCGAACTACGATTTCGATTATTGGTTCCTCGAGGATCTCGAGACCACGGAGGATCGCTTCTACCGCCTCGAGGGCTATCTCTATCCCGACACCTACCGCTTCTACTCCGATTCGAGCGAAGCTGCCGCGCTGACCAAAATGCTCAACAACTTCGAGCGCAAGGTACCCGACACCTACCGTGACCGCTGTGAGGAGCTGGGCATCACGCTCGACCAGGCAGTCGTGCTTGCCTCGATGATCGAATCGGAATGCGCACGCCTCAACGACCTCGAATACGTTTCGGCAGTCTTCCACAACCGATTGAAGAGCGCTTCCTTTGACGGCAAGCTCGACAGCGACGCGACCCTGCAATATTATTTCCATCACACCGAAGGCGAACGCCGTCCCACCCTCACCGAGGCAGATCTGAAGGTCGATTCGCCCTATAACACCCGTCTCTACAAGGGACTGCCCCCCGGACCGATCTGCAATCCCTCGCTGAACGCACTCATGGCAGCGGTCTACCCCAACACCGAATGCGGCTACTATTATTTCGTCGCACAGGCAAACGGCTACAACCTCTACGCAAAAACGCTTGCCGAGCACAATAAGAACGTCGAACAGGTGCGCAAGGAAAGCGAATCCTCGAACTGACGAACTCTATGGGGAAAACGAACGATTTGCCGTCGTGATGAAATATGCGATAATCCTTCGTCGCAGCGGGAGCAAGCCCCCGCCCTACGAAATGGGATATAGTAAACCGCTCCGAATAAAGAATGTCACAATTCTTCATTCGGAGCGGTTATCGTCATCTTTCACTAAACCCGTAGGGTAGGGGGTACTACTTCGGCTTTGCCGAAGCAGACACTCGCCGCCTTCGTTCGATTTGCAGAAGCGATGGGATATGCGATAATCGTTCAGCTTCGGACAGTCGAGGACGCCTGTCCCTACAACGGTATGTCTTCATGTTGCCGATTGAGGTGTGAATGATCGACGCTGTCAGCATTCCGTGCAGGGCAAGAATTTGCCCTGCTTTATAAAAGTTTTGGAGGGTTGTCAGGGAACTTTTTTCAAAAAGTTCCCTGACCGAGAGCCCCTGCCGATTTTTGCATTAAATTGCCCCAATTTTGAGTATGGAGGTTGACAGCGGTCGGCAAATGAGCTATAATAGAGTTGTCAAAGTATATATCAGCGCCCAACCTCTTGTGAAAACCATGCTCGTCGGGCTTTGTTTTTTCGATTCGACAAATCTCTGCAAAGTAGGTAAAATTTCATGAAAAAAACGCTCATTATCTCTCTCACGGCGCTCGTGCTGTCGGCACTGATGCTGGTCGGCTGCTCCGAACAGGATCTCAACGCCCCCGAAGGCTATCAGACCGCTTCCAACGACAAGGTCGATTATGCCCTCTTCGTCCCCGAAGACTGGGTCGTTGACACCGATGCCGACAGTCTGATCGTCAGTGCGCGCGTTTCCGCCGCCGAAAACACCAACGTCACCATGATGTCTTACGAAAACAACGCCTATTCCGCCGAAACGACCGACGACGGACAGGAGGTCTCCCCCGTCGTGCGCTATTGGGCGGACAACCTGGACGAGCTGACCGGGCTCTTTGATCTCGACGCAGATGGCAACTCGACCTTCAAGCTCGAGACCGACGGCAAGACCACCCTCATGGGCAAGACCGCCGAGGGAGGCAACGTGCCCGCATTTGCCTACGTCTACACCGGTTCGGTCGGCGGCGTCGAGCTGAAATATATGCAGGTCATCGCCTGCCACAAGGACAGCTTCTACTTCCTCACCTTCACGTCTTCGCCCGCCCGCTACGATGAGTTCGTAGGGCAGGTCGAAGAGCTGCTCACCTATATCGTTTTTGATTGATCTGCGACCGACATGAACGAGATTTACTTAGACAACAGCGCCACGACCCCTCTCTGCCCCGAGGCGATCGAGGCGATCGGGCGTGCAGCCGCCGAATTCGGCAACCCCTCCTCGGTGCACGCGGTCGGAATGAGGGCGAAAAAGATGGTCGAAAATGCCCGCGCACAACTGCTGAAGGCACTGTCGATCCGCCCGAGCGATCAGCGGAAGGTGATCTTCACCTCCTGCGGCAGTGAAGCCAACAACCTTGCCATCTTCGGCACACTCCACGCCAAGCACTTCCGCTTTAAACCGCGCATCGTCACCACCGACAGCGAGCATCCTTCGATCCTCGAGCCGCTCGCAAAGCTCGAACGGGAGGGGACAGCCGAGATCGTGCGCATCCCGACCCGCGGCGGTCAGCTCGACACGGATGCCCTGCGCAATGCTGTCACCAAGGAAACGGTTCTGGTGACGCTGATGGCGGTCAACAACGAAACGGGCGCAATTTACGATATTCAAAAGGCATTTGCGCTCGCCAAAGCCGCCTGTCCCGACGTGATCACCCACACCGACCTCACGCAGGGCTTTCTGAAGGAAGCCGTCACGGGCGGCTATGGCAGACTGGGCGCAGACCTCATCACCCTGAGCGGACACAAGATCGGTGCTCCCAAGGGGATCGGCGCACTGGTCGTGTCGAATGCACTCATTCGATCGAAAAAGCTGATCCCTTGGCTCTACGGCGGCGGACAGGAGGACGGTCTGCGCTCAGGCACCGAAAATACCATCGGCATTGCCGCCATCGGCGCCGCCGCCGAAGCGGGCGCTATGGCACTCGGAGCCCACATCGAACACTGCGAGGCACTGCGTGCGGCATTTCTGTCGGCACTGCCCGACACGGTCAAGGTCAACGAGCCGCCTGTCAGAGCGCCGCAGATCATCAGCATCACCCTGCCGAACATCAAAAGTCAAACCGCGCAGAGCGCCCTCTCCGCAAAGGGCATCTACGTATCGAGCGGCTCTGCCTGCTCCTCACACGGCGGGCACAAAAGCTCCGTGCTGCTCGCCTACGGGCTGACGCCCGAAGAGGCAGACTGCACCCTGCGCATCAGTCTCACCCACACGAACACCGAGGACGAGCTGATCCATACCGCCCATACGATCGGCGAGCTCTGCGATACGCTTATTAAAATTCATTGATAAGAGGTAAATGGCATGAAAATCAGATTGCTTGCTCTGTTGCTTGCCGCCCTGACACTGCTTCCCCTTTTCACCGCCTGCGACAGCGGAAATGACACTCCCGAAACGACCACGACCGCACCCTCCGACGAACCCGACAAGCCCAAGCCCACCAGTCCCTACGGTCAAGCAGGCTTGGAGCTGATGCTCAACGTCATCGACCTCTACTACAACGAGCGGAGCAACACCCTCGGCAGCCAACCGCACGCAACGAGCGGCGCCGCAGTCTGGGGCGTCGCCTCCTACATCGAGGCGCTCGCCGAGACCTATCGCCTCTACCCCGATAATGCAGAGATCAAAGCCGCCTATATCGCGGCACTCGACAAGTGTCTGCCCAAATACGAGGTTGCCGATACGGTCATCAACACCCCTTCCGGAGATTACACGGTCACCTACTACAATGCCATGGCGGGCGGCAGCGGCGACTACTACTACGACGATGACGCATGGATCTGCATCCAGTTCCTCAATGCCTATGAGCTGCTCGGCGACGCAAAGTATCTTGCACTTGCCGAAGAAACGCTTGAATTCCTCTGGACGGGTTGGGACGACCTGCTCGGCGGCGGCATCTACTGGGACAAACGCTATGAGGGCAAGAACACTTGTGCGAACGGTCCGATCGCCATCTCCTTCCTCTGGGCATATCAGATCACCGAAAAGGCTGATTACCTCGAAAAGGGCAAGATGATCTACGACTGGATGCGCGCGACCCTGCTGGACGACGAGCTCTACTTCGACAGCATTTCGATTGAAGGCAACATCAACACATGGAAAGCCGCCTACAATCAGGGCGTTATGGTCTATGCGGGCTCTCAGCTTTACGAGATCACCGGCGACGAGACCTACTTCGAACAGACAAGAGATACCGTCACCAAGCTCAACGGTCTGATGTTCACGGGCAGAGGGGAAAACGTTCAGATGAACGGCAACCCGATTTACAAGGCATGGTGCATCGGATGGCTCGTGCGCGGCTATATCAAGTACTACACGATCGAACCGCGCAAGAACGACTATCACATGAACACCATCAGCACCATCCTGCAAAAGGAGCTTACCACGAAGGACGAGGACGGTTTCTACGATCCCTACTTCCTCTCGGGGGCTTATGCCGACGAGTCGGTCACCGATATCCTGCAGCCCTGCGGCATCGCTTCGGTCTTCTGCCTGACCCATTATTTCATCACCGAAATCCAAGAATGATCCCCACGCCTCTCTGCCTCAGGGCAGAGAGGCGTTTTGAGTGTCGACGAAAGGACTTGGGGCTTTGCCCCAAACCCCACTTAAGGTGCTTTTTCGAGAAAGAAGCTTACCACTTGGGCAAAGCCCAAGTGGAAGAATCCTTAAAAAGCTTTTTAAAAGGATGATTTTATGGGTTTTCGCTCACCGTGCCGGACGGAGAATGCTTTGGTCTACCGTCTGCACACCTCTCAGCTCTAAAGCAGGGAGGCGTTTTTGGGAGATGCGAGGATTTTTTGCGAACAAATTTTCCGAAAAGTGCAAACAGTAACGAAATATTCATAAATATGGATTATAATAAAAGATGATCTGCTTTTTGAGCATAACCGTGACAGGAGGTGCACCATGGAAACGACCCTCGCCGAGAGGCAATATGCCTGCACGTTTACCGGACACCGAAATCTCACCTATCCCGAAATGATCGCCGTCGAACCCGTGCTGAGGGGGATGATCACCCAATTGGCTTCTCAAAACGTGAAAACCTTCATCGCGGGCGGTGCGCTCGGCTTCGATACCCTTGCCGCCGCTACGGTCATCAATCTGCGGCGGATGCTCCTGCCCGACATCAGGCTGATCCTGGCGCTCCCCTGCCCCGAACAGGCAGACCGCTGGTCGACAGCCAACCGCGCGCTCTATCGCGACATCAGCGCCAATGCCGATGAGGTCCGCATGATCTCTCCCGCCTATACCTCCGATTGTATGCGCAAGCGCAACCGATATATGGTCGATCACAGCGCCTACCTCATGGCATACGTCTCCCGTCGGTCGGGCGGCTCCTTCTCTACCATGCAATATGCGCAAAAACAGGGGCTTTGCATTCAAAATCTATCGCCAAACGCTGTACAAATCGAAAATAATTTGCTATAATGAAAAGAGACGATATGGATATTTCTTCCCGTGGCCTCAAACTGCTGAAAGAGGCGTATCCGAATGAATGTGCGCTCGAAGCGGCGCTGGCGCGTTACGCCGAGGGTGAACCGCTCGCTTATCTGCTCGGCGAGCAGCCCTTCTGGCGCTATACCTTCAAGGTGACGCCCGACGTGCTCATCCCCCGTCCCGACACCGAACGGGCGGTCGAATGTGCACTGGCAAACCTCCCCCGCGGCGGGCGATTTGCCGATCTCTGCACCGGCAGCGGTTGCATCGCCATCTCGATCTGCGGCGAACGAAGCGACGTGAGCGGCGTGATGGTCGATCTGTCGCCCAAGGCGCTCGAAATCGCCAAGGAAAACGCCCGCATCATCGGCGTTTCCGATCGGCTGACCGCCATCGAAGCAGACATCCTCTGCGATGATCCGCTGAGCGAACCGCTCGACCTCATCATCTCCAATCCGCCCTACATCCCCGCCGACATCATCGCAGAATATCCCTCGCTTGCCTACGAGCCGCAAATGGCGCTCGACGGCGGTGAAGACGGACTGCGCTTTTATCGGGCGCTGATTGATCGGTATGCCCGCTTCCTGAAGCCCGAGGGAGTCTTCGTCTTCGAGATCGGCTACGATCAGCGTCAAGCCATTATCGCACTGGCTGAGAATGCAGGCTTTGCCTGTACCGTGACCAAGGATTACGGCGGCAATGACCGCGTGGCGCTGATAAAGCGCACTATAAACGAAAGGTGATTGAGACATGAAAGGAATAGCACTCTTGAAGGAAGTCATCCGTTACCAGTGGTACGACGTGCTCTTCGACCGCTTCTGCAAGCACGAATACGTCTCCCTTGAGGTGAACGATCTCTGGCAGGACATCGCCAAACGGCTCACCTTCGGCTGGGGACTGAGCGTGAGCGGCGGCATCTGTCTCATCCTCTTCATCCTGTCGCTCAAACTTACCATCGGGCTCCTGCTCATTCCGATCGCGATCGGACTGCTCCTTGTCGCCCTCCTTCTCTCCTCTTCTGCCTCAATCGTCTACCTCTATTTCCGTATGCGCCGCCATTACAAGGATGAAGCCCACCGCGCAAAAATGGAAGCCGAAGGCTACGGCGAGCTCCACGGCGAGCCCACAGAAGCAGACGAGCCGACCGACCACTGATCAAGAACCGAATTCATCTACATAAACGTACGAAAGGACATTCTCCCATGAACCGTATCAATCTTTGCTGCCTGTTCGGCGGCGAATCCTCCGAATATGAAGTTTCTCTGCGCACTGCCGCCGCTATGCTCTCGAATATCGACGGTGAGCGATACGACGTCTGCAAGGTAGGCATCACCAAAAGCGGCAACTGGTATTTCTACGAGGGCACGCTTGCCGATATCGAAAACGGAAGCTGGTGTGCCGACGAGCGCGCCCTGCGCCCCGCCTTCCTCTCACCCTCCAAAAACGACCGCTGTCTCTATATCATTTCTGCCGACGGAAGCGTCGAAAAACAGCCGATCGACGTGATCCTCCCTGCCGTGCACGGCACCAACTGTGAGGACGGCGTCCTGCAGGGGCTCATGCAGCTGACGGGCATCCCCTTCGTCGGCTCAGACTGCCTCGCATCGGCTGTCTGCATGGACAAGGCGACCACCAAATCGGTGCTCATGCCCTACCACATCCCCCAAGCAAAGGCGATCTTCGCCTCTGCAACCGACCTCGAATGCCGCTATGATACCCTTGCCGACGAGGTCGCGGGACTGGGCTATCCCGTCTTCGTCAAACCCTCCTCGGCAGGCTCGTCTGTCGGCGTGAGCAAGGTAAAATCGCCCGACTCCCTGCGTGCCGCCATTGAAGAGGCTCTCCGCTTTGATAAAAAGGTGCTCATCGAGGAGTTCATCAAGGGCAGAGAGATCGAGGTCGCCGTCATGGGCAACGAAACGCCCGTGGCTTCTGTCTGCGGCGAGATCGATCCGGGCAGTGAGTTCTACGACTACGACAGCAAATACATCACCGACAGCGCCTCCTACTTCATCCCCGCACGGCTCGAGTCCTCGCTTGCCGATGAGATCCGCGCCTGCGCCTGTGAGATCTACCGCCGTCTCGGCTGCCGCGGACTGTCGCGCGTCGATTTCTTTGTGAAGGACGACGGCTCCTTCATCTTCAACGAGATCAACACCCTCCCCGGTTTCACCTCGATCAGTATGTACCCCAAGCTCTTCATGGCGGGCGGAATGACCTATAGCGAAGTTATCAACAGCCTCATCACGCTTGCGCTTGAGAAATAACGGTAAAACTGTCGTTTTCTGTCTGATATTCTGCTGATTTCCCCGAGTTGTGCACAGTATCGACAGGGTTTTCCACAGATTGTTGCCTGATACACAGAGTTTTCCACAGGTTTGGGTGCTGTTGCAAATTCAAAATTCCTCTCCGAAAGGATGCTGATTATGTCATTTTCTTCGCAAAAAAGCGGACGTAGATGGTTTATTTTGCTCTCTGCGCTCCTGCTCGTCGTCGCCGCAGTCCAGTCGATCCTCTACCTCACCTGCTACGACAGCGACATCGGACTTTACAAGCACGGATTCTCGGGCGGTGCACTGCAAGCCGTCTATCTGATCATAGCGGCTATCCTCTGTCTGCCCCTCCTCTTCCTCAAAAAGTCATCGCCCGCCCTCTTTGCGCGCGAGCGAAAGCTGGCTTCCTCCTCTGCCGTCGACTTTTTCGCACTGCTCACCTCCACTTCGATCGCCGCAACGCTGATCACCCAGCTGGTGCGGCTCTATGCCGATGACCCGCTGTCGATCCTGCTGCTCGCCCCCTCCGATGCGAATGCAAATGCCCGCATGATGCTGCTCGTTTCACTGGTGCTGGCACTGCCTGCCATGATCTATTTCGTCGGGCTCTATGCCCGCAAGACCTGGACGTATGCGCTACTACTGACCTTCTTTTGGGTGTGCGCATATCTGCTTCGCGTCTACTTTGACGTGAGCCTGCTTCTGATGTCGCCTACACGCCTGATGACGATTGCTGCACTGGCGGCAACCGCCCTCTTCCTGCTCGCCGAACTGCGCCTCGCCCGCGGGATCTTCTCGCCGATGCTATACGGCGTTTCGGCAACGCTGACCGCCCTTTTCGCAGGTGTCAGCGGCTTCAGCGGTCTGTTTTTGACGATCATCGGCGGTCAGCCCATCTCGACCAAGACCGCTTACCTCGCATTCCAGCTCTCGATTGCTCTCTTCGCGCTCTTCCGCTTAAAGGCACTGCTGAGCGATCCCACTCCCGCTCGGTCATCCGCAGACAGCACCGAGAAGAGCAAGGAGGCGCTATGAGCCAATACGATAAGCTCGCGCCCTTTTACGATCGCCTCAATCCAGACGTCGACTACGACGGACTGACTACCTACTTTTGCAAGGCACTGTGCGAGCATGGAATTGCACCCGATTCACTCATCCTCGATGCCGCCTGCGGGACAGGCAGTATGACGCTTCGCATGGCGAAGGCAGGCTACGACATGATCGGGATCGATCTGTCGCCCGAAATGCTCTCCGAAGCCCGTGAAAAATGCGCAAATGAGGGCATTTTTCCCCTTTTCCTCTGCCAAAGCCTCACCGAGCTTGACCTATACGGAACGGTGAAGGGAGCAGTCTGCACACTCGACAGCCTCAACTACCTCACGGGCGCAGGTGAGCTCGAAAAGTGCCTTTCCCTCCTGCACAACTACATCGAACCGGGCGGTCTCCTCTTCTTCGACATGAATACCCCTCACAAATTCGAGACCGTCTATTCCGACAACGCCTATATTTTGGAAGATGACAACGTTTTCTGCGGTTGGCAGAACGACTACAACCGCCGCACACGCCTCTGCACCTTCACGCTGACCTTCTTTGAAAAGCTGCCGAACGGCAGTTGGAAAAGAAGCGAGGAAGTGCAAACCGAGCGCTGTTATTCGCCCAAATGGGTGAAAACCCTGCTGAGGCAGGTCGGTTTTGAGCTGATCGCCCATACAGCCGACCTTTGCGGCTCTCCCGCAACCGAGTCGGACGAGCGTCATTATTACCTTTGCAAGCGCATATAAGAAACCCCGCCGAACTGAGTTCGGTGGGGTACTCCCGAGCGTCGAGTTAGTCTACTCAAACTCCGCTCACTGATCGGTATGCAAGGTCAGCGTGAGCAATGGATGCTCGAATCGCAGGGGCAGCCCATCGGCTGAGCTGAGATAAACGGTCACGTCCCCCTCAAATTCGAGCACGTTGAGCCCAACGCCCGTGTTTTCGTCGACCGATGCAGTGATCAGATCATCCTCGTCGAGCGAAAAGAGGTCAAAGATCGCCTTCGCGGTCGGATGCTCATTGATCGGCAGGGCTATATCGTCGACCATAAAGCAATAATCCCCCTCAGCCGAGCGGAAATAGCTGCATCCTGCGACCGTTTCGGGCGAAAGGAAGGTCAGCGAGCGTCCGCCGTCCGACATCAGGCGGATCTCCATCACATATTCGCCGTCGGTCAGCCTGCAAGTGCCGACAAAGGTGGCGTCCTGCGACTGATAGGAGAGATAATCCTCCCTCCGATCGGTGCAAGCGGCACTGCCGACGAGGACGAGCAGACAAACGAGTAAAATCAAAGCCTTTTTCATATACTATCACCCGTACATTGTATGTGAAATCAAGATTCCCCATACCAAACGGCAGTACAAATCTGCCGCACAAGCACTTGTGCGGCTTAAAAAAGTTCTTTGCGCAGCTTTCTTTCAAGAAAGCTGCCGAGATCCAAGGGCAGAGCCCTTGGTGGAGTGTGGGGCAAAGCCCCACGACAGGAGTTCCTATGAAACTGATCAGACTGAAAATAAGCGGGATGAGCTGTGCCGTTTGTGCGGGACGGGTCGAGAAAGCCGCCTTGCAGGCAGGTGCGATAAGCGCCGAGGTGTCGCTGACCGGCAATTTTGCCAAGGTTACCTTCGATGAAAGGGCGACCGACGGCGAAAAAATCATCAAAGCGATCGAAAAGGCAGGCTACGGCGCCTCAGATGCCGCAAACGCATCCGAAGAGAAGCCGCCCGCCTTTCCGTGGCGGCTGATCCTGTCTGCCATCCTCACAGCACTGCTCATGTATATTTCGATGGGGCACATGATGGGTGCCCCGCTCCCGAGCTTCCTCGCGCAACCCCTCCCCTTTGCACTGGCGCAGGCGATCCTCACTATTGCGGTCGTCCTGCTCAATTTCCACTACTTTACCGTCGGATTCAAAACACTTTTTCACGGCACGCCCACGATGGACACGCTCATCGCGGTCGGCTCGGGGGCAGCGCTCATCTATTCGGCTGTGCTGACCGTGCAGATCGCCTTCTTTGACGGCGGTCACGAGGCGGCAATGGGGCTCTACTACGAGTCTGCCGCCATGATCCTCACGCTCGTCAGCGTCGGAAAGACGCTCGAGGGCCGCGCCAAACGCCGAACGCGCTCGGCTTTGTCGGGTCTCCTCGCGATGGCACCCGACAGTGCACTCGTCGAACGGGAGGGACAGACCATCGAGCTCCCCGCATCCGAGCTGGTCGCGAGCGACGTGGTACTCATTCGAACGGGTGACAAGATCCCCGCAGACGGCAGGGTCATCGACGGCATCGGTCTGGTCGATGAATCTGCCATGACAGGCGAGAGCGTCGACAGCGAGAAGGTCGCGGGCTCTGCTGTCTCCGCCGCCACCATCTGCAGAAGCGGCTCTTTCCGCTTCGCAGTGACCCGCGCAGGCAGTGAGACCGCCTACGCCCGCATCCTCACGATGGTCGAGGATGCCGCCGCTTCGAAAGCACCTGTCGCACGGCTCGCCGACAGGATCGCGGCCGTCTTCGTGCCGATCGTCATGGGCATTTCGGCGCTCACCTTCGTCGTCTGGATGCTCGTCACCCGCGATCTGCCCGACGCACTGACCGCCTCCATCTCGGTGCTGGTCATCTCCTGCCCCTGCGCTCTCGGGCTTGCCACCCCGACCGCCGTCACCTGCGGCATCGGCAAGGGCGCTTCAATGGGCATCTTCATCAAGGATGCCGCCACACTTGAGGCGGCGCGCTCGATCGACACAGTCGTCTTCGACAAAACGGGTACGCTCACCGAGGGCAGATTGGTGCTCGAACGTCTCGATTGCACCGATCATGCCGCCGCGCAAGGACTGGACAAGCAAAACCTGCTTCGCATCGGCGCACTGCTCGAGCTGCGCTCCTCCCATCCTGCCGCACTCGCCATCGTAAAAGCCGCCGGACTGACCACGATGGAGGAGAACGCCGACGAGTTTGCAGAGCTTCCCGGTCGCGGTGTTGAAGGTCTGATCGACGGTGCGCACTACTACTGCGGTTCGGCGCGCCTTATGCGCGAGCATGACATTGCCCTGCCCGCCTCTTTCGATATCGGCAAGCTCCACATTTACCTTTCCGACGAGCAGAACTTGCTCGCAGACTTTGTATTCACTGACGAAATAAAGGCACACGCAAAATCTACTGTCGAAGCACTGCGTCAAATGAAGGTGCGCACCGTGATGCTGACAGGCGACAGCCGAGGAGTGGCGCTCGAAGTAGGTTGCAGGCTGGGCATTGGCGAGGAGGACATCCACGCCGAAGTGCTCCCCGACGGCAAAGCAGCCGTGATCGAAGCGCTCCGCATGGAGGGGCGCCGGGTCGCGATGGTGGGCGACGGCATCAACGATGCACCATCCCTCGCGGCGGCGCAGATCGGCATCGCCATGGGCGGCGGTCGCGACGTGGCGATCGATGCCTCCGACATCGTCCTCCTCTTCGACCGCCTCGAGGACATCCCCGCAGCCCTTGCGCTCTCGAGAGCCTCCTACCGCATCATCAAACAGAATCTCTTCTGGGCACTGATCTACAACACCATCGGCATCCCCATAGCGGCGGGCGTGCTCGCACCCTTCGGCATCCTGCTTTCGCCGATGATCGCTTCCGCCGCCATGAGCCTGAGCTCGGTCTCTGTCGTATCCAACGCCCTGCGTCTTCGCCGCTGGCGTTACCATAAATAATCGTTAGAAAAGAGGTACTTTTATGTTATTCAGTTCGAAAATCACCATCACCCTCAAAGTCGAGGGTATGTCCTGCAAACACTGCGTCGCAAGCGTCCAAAAGGCGCTCGAAGCGGTCGACGGCGTGAAAAAAGCCCTCGTCGAACTCGAGGGCAAGTCTGCAACCGTTACCGCCAAGGCTTCGGTAAAACGCGAGGACCTGATCGCGGCAGTCGAGGATGCGGGATTTAAGGCTGAGTAGGCTTTGGGGGCGTTGAAAGAGTTACGGCAGGGGCTCTGCCCTGCACCCCGGTCGCTTTCTTGAAAGAAAGC
>CAYRQA010000008.1:0-26582 GCA_964426285.1 uncultured Lachnospiraceae bacterium
GGTCAACCTCATGACCGCATGGAAGCACGAGATCAAGGAGCTGATGGGCGGCATGGGCATCAACTCGATCGAAACGCTCAGAGGCAACCGATTGATGCTTCGCGGCATCGGTCTGAACGAGAAAGAGCTCGAGATCCTCGGCATTTCCCATGCAGGCGAATAAAGGAGGGGCAGGAAAATAAAACGTATATACGTCAATGAAAAGTGGTGCCTCGGCTGCCACCTGTGTGAATACAACTGTGCATTTGCCAACTCGGGCGAGACCGATATGGTCATCGCCCTCAAGGGCCAAACGATCTTCCCCCGCATCCACGTCGAGGGCGATGAACAGATCAACTTCACCGTCTCCTGCCGTCACTGCACCGACCCGATGTGCGTGAAAAGCTGTATCGCGGGCGCGATCTCCAAAAAAGAGGGCGTCGTTGAGATCGATCAGACCAAGTGTGTGGGCTGTCTGACCTGCGTGCTGGTCTGTCCCTACGGCGCACTCGCACCGAACAAGGGAGGCATCATGCAGAAATGCGAGCTCTGCCTGAAGAATGCAAGCGGCTCGCCCGCCTGTGTAAAAGGCTGTCCCAACCAAGCGATCGTTTATGAGGAAAGGAGTGAGGTCTGATGAAGCAATATGTGATCATCGGCAACGGCGTTGCCGCCGCAGGTACGATCGAGGGCATCCGTTCGCTCGACAACGAGGGCAGAATCACCGTAATCTCCGCCGAACACTACCCCGTTTACTGCCGTCCGCTCATCTCCTACTACCTCGAGGGCAAGACCGATCTTGATAAAATGCAGCGCTACCGCGATGCAGATTTTTACGAAAAAAACGGCTGTGAGGTTCTCTACGGCAAGCAGGCTGTCGGGCTCGATCCTGCCGCCAAGGTCGTTACCCTCGACGACGGCAGTACCCTTCCCTACGACAGCGTCTGCGTTGACAGCGGCTCTGCCCCCTTCGTCCCCCGTTTTGACGGGCTCGACGGGGTGGAAAAGAAGTTCTCCTTCATGACCATCGACGATACCCTCGCCCTTGAGGGAGCGATCAGCCCCGTTTCAAAGGTACTGATCATCGGTGCGGGTCTGATCGGGCTCAAGTGCGCAGAAGGACTGCACGGCAGAGCGGCGTCGATCACCGTCTGCGACCTTGCAAGCCGCGTGCTCTCGAGCATCCTCGACGACGATTGTGCCGCCATCATGCAAAAGCACCTCGAAGCCAATGGCATCTCCTTCCTGCTCGGCGACACCGCCGCCGCATTTGAGGGCAATACCGCCATCATGCAGAGCGGCAGAAAGGTCGACTTCGACGTCCTTGTGCTGGCGGTCGGCGTGCGCGCCAATGTCGCCCTCGTCAAGGACAACAGCGGCGAGGTCAACCGCGGCATCATCGTGAGCGACCGTCTCGAGACCTCGATCGGCGGCGTCTATGCCGCAGGCGACTTCACCGAGGGCATGGATATCTCCTTCGGTCAGCGCCGCGTGCTGGCACTGCTCCCCAATGCCCATATGCAGGGGCATACCGCAGGTATCAACATGGCGGGCGGCGATGCCATCTTCGACAAGGGCATCCCCATGAGCTCGATCGACTTCTTCGGTCTCCATATCATGACCGCAGGCAGCTACTTTACCGAAGCCGAGGGCGGTGAATGCTACGAGGAAAGGACCGAAACCACCCTCAAGCGCCTCTTCACCAAAGACGGTTATCTGACTGGCTACATCCTGATCGGCAACGTCGAGCGCGGCGGCATTTACACCTCGCTCATCCGCGAAAAGCCCCCGCTCGACAGCATCAATTTTGATTTACTGAAAAAAGTTACCACTTTGGCGGCATTTTCTAAGGAAAGCCGTGGAAAAATCCTCGGAGGTGTGTTATAACGAAGACGATAGAAATTAAGAACCTCCAACACGAGGAGGTCAACGAGCTCCTCCGTGGGCTCGAAGGAGAAGTCACCCTCGAGGGCTGCCTCGGTCATCGCTTCATCGCGGCAGGAATGTCGGACAAAAGAATCACCCTGAAGGGCATCCCCGGCAATGCGCTCGGCGCATACCTCAACGGCGCTGACCTCATCGTCAAGGGCAATGCGCAGGACGCAGTCGGCGACACCATGAACGAAGGCGAGATCATCATCCACGGCAATGTGGGCGATGCCGCAGGCTACGCCATGCGCGGCGGCAGGATCTTCGTGAGAGGCAATGCAGGCTACCGCGCGGGCATCCACATGAAGGCGTACAAGGAAAAGATGCCTGTGATGGTCATCGGCGGCTGCACGGGCTCATTCCTGGGTGAATATCAGGCAGGCGGGCGCATCCTCGTGCTCGGGCTTGACACAGACCGCCGCATCGTCGGCAATTTCCCCTGCACGGGTATGCACGGCGGCAAAATGTACCTGCGAAGCGACTGCAAGGGCATCAAATTCCCCGGTCAGGTGACCGCCACTCCCCCCACCGCAGAGGAAATGGCAGAGATCGAGGACTACGTGACCGAATTCTGCGTGCATTTCGGCTATGATGCGGCAGACATTCTGAGTTCGCCCTTTACGGTCATCACCCCCGACAGCAAAAACCCCTACAAGCAAATGTACGTGGCGAACTGATCGCCGCAACAGCCATTATGAGAAGGAAGGAAGCAAAATGAAGTATTCAGCACAGGAGATCATTCAATTCGTGCGCGAGGAGGACGTGAAATTCATCCGTCTTGCCTTCTGCGACGTATTTGGCAAGCAAAAGAATATATCGATCATGCCGAGCGAGCTCTCTCGTGCATTTGAATACGGCATCGCCATCGACGCATCGGCAATCGAGGGCTTCGGCGACGAGCTCCACTCCGACCTGCTCCTGCATCCCGCCCCCGAAACGCTCTCCATCCTCCCTTGGCGTCCCGAACACGGGCGTGTCGTGCGGATGTTCTGCTCGATCACTCACCCCGACGGCAGTCCCTTCGAGTGCGACACCCGCTCGATCCTCAAAAATGCCATCGAGGCGGCTGAAAAAGCGGGGCTTCGCTTCTATTTCGGCTCTGAACTGGAGTTTTACCTCCTCAAGCTCGATGAAATGGGCAATCCCACCCGTGCCCCCTACGATCATGCGGGCTACATGGACATCGCCCCCGAGGACAGGGGGGAAAACGTGCGCCGTGAGATCTGCCTGACCCTCGAGCAGATGGGCATCTCGCCCGAAAGCTCGCATCACGAGGAGGGTCCGGGGCAGAACGAGATCGACTTCCGCTATTCCGATCCGCTGACTGCCGCAGACAACGCGATGACCTTCGAGATGGTGGTGCGCTCTGTCGCGCGCAGAAACGGACTTTGGGCGGATTTCTCGCCCAAACCTTTCGCCGATCAGCCGGGCAACGGCTTCCACATCAACATTTCGGTCAATCACAGCGGAAAATGCGACCTGTTCCCTCCGCTCATTGCGGGCGTGCTCGCCAATATCGCCGATATGACCGTCTTCCTCAATCCCTGCGAAGCCTCCTACCGCCGCTTCGGCTGCCACAAAGCGCCCGCCTATATCTCCTGGTCGAGCGACAACCGCTCCCAGCTCGTGCGCGTGCCTGCGGCAGTCGGCGAATACCGCCGTGCCGAGCTACGCTCGCCCGATCCGACCGCCAATCCCTACCTGGCCTTTGCGCTCCTCATCTACGCCGCACTACAGGGCATTAATCATTCGCTTCCTCTGCCCGAGGCGGCGAACACCAATCTCTTTGCCGCCGACGACGCCACCCTTGCGAACTATCAAAAACTGCCGTCCACACTCAGCGATGCCGCCGCACTTGCGAGATCAAGCGAATTTATTGCCTCGCACCTGCCCCCGCAGATCATTTCGGCATATTGCAAATCATAAACGAACCGTCACCCGAATAAACTAACAAAGGTCCGACCAAAGGAGGGGAGATCATGAGCTTGAAAGAGCGCGTATACAGCGTTTTGATCGTTTCAAACGCCGATGCTTTCAACTACTCATTGAAGGGTATGCTCCCCGAGGCACGCTATTCGCCCGTGCATTTCGCCGCCGGTATCAGCGAGTCAAAGCGTGATCTGCTCGATCGCACCTACGATTTCGTGCTCATCAATTCGCCGCTCCCCGACGAGAACGGCAGCCGCTTCGCCATCGATCTCACCGCCGCACAAAGCACCGTTCCCCTCCTCTTCGTCAAAAACGAGCTCTACGCCGCCACTTACGACAAGGTCGCCGAGCACGGTGTCTTCACTCTTCCCCGCCCGACCTCCAGATCGATGGTCTCGCAGGCGCTCGAATGGATGATCGCCGCTCGCGAGCGACTGCGCAAGCTCGAAAAGAAGACCGTCTCCATCGAGGAAAAAATGGCGGAGATCCGCCTGGTCAACCGCGCAAAATGGCTGCTCATCGACGAGCTCAAAATGTCTGAGCCCGACGCCCACCGCTATATCGAAAAACAAGCGATGGATCGCTGTGTCCTCCGCCGCGAGGTCGCCGAAACGGTAATTAAATTGTATAGCTAATGGATACTATTCGAGGCTCCGCCTCGAGCTCCGGCAAGGGCGCCGCCCTTGCATCCTGCCAAACTTTCTTTCAAGAAAGTTTGAATCAAAGAACTTATTAAAAGCGCGGCAAATTCTTGCCGCGCAGGATAAGGCATTGCGCCCCGAATGTTGGACTGTGAAAAGCCTTCATTCGGGGCGACGCGCGTTCACCTCCCACCAAACCCCTGTAGGGACCGACGTCCTCGGCGGTCCGATTCGTGGGAATTCCACCCAATTTCATATTGACAAAACGTCTGTAAACGGTGTGTCGAGGACGCCGCACCCTACAAAGGCTTCGAAAAACACCGCCCTAAATGAAGATCTGTCGTAACCTTCATTCAGGGCGAATTGTTACACTGCGCCGCAAGCATTTGCGGCACAATCTGTTGTAGGGGAGGGTCTCCCGCAACCCGAACGGACAGGCGGATATGGAATCCGCCCTACGAAGGTGTACGAATGATCCTAACCGACCTTTGTAGGGACAGGCGTCCTCGACTGTCCGTTCGTGGGATTTTCGCATACTTCATCACGAGTGCAAACCGTTCGTTTTCGGACAGTCGAGGACGCCTGTCCCTACAAAAAACGATGAAGCCCTCCCCAAACAAAGATTGCGGCAAGTCTTTATTCGGAGCAATTGCCTATATTTACCTCGTAGGGCGGGGGCTTGCTCCCGCCGCAACGAGGAATTCACACAAACCCATTGTTTTCGCAAATCGCACAAACGGGAGGCGAAACACATCCCCTACAACCGTAGTATAAATTGAGCGCAACGAGTATTCGTTGCGCTTTTTAAAGTTCTTGAAGAGGGTTTTAGGGAGGAACTTCTTTCAAGAAGTTCCTCCCTAAAGGGTTTGCCCGATGAGACAACTCAAATCATCTTGCCCTTGTCGATATAGAAGGGTTTGATAGGGTGACCCGAGAGGGTGACGCCCTCGCGGATGACGACGTTCTTGTCGGTAATGACGCAGTTGAGCGACGAGTTATCGCCCACCTGAGTATCCTGGAAGAGGATCGAGTTCTTGACCTTACAGCCCTTACCGATCTTAACACCGCGGAAGAGGATGCAGTTTTCGACCTCGCCCTCAATGATACAGCCGTCGGCGATCATCGAATTCTTGACCGAGCTGCCCTCGACGTACTGAGTAGGTGCGCTGTTGCGGATCTTGGTCAGGATCGGACGGTTGGGCGCATTGAAGAGCTCCTCACGCATCGATTTGTCGGAGAGCATTGCCATATTGCAGGCATAGTAATCCTCGAGATTGTTCATGCAAGCGTAAACGCCCTCGTAGTGGTAGACCTTCATGTTGGCTCTGCCGAGGTAGCGTGCCACGATGCCCTTAGTAAGGCTGTCATAGCCGTGTGCCGCCGCGTCCTGAATCGCCGAGAGGAGGAAGGTGCGCTTTGCAACCCAGATGTTGATCGACACGTCACGGTCGCCCTCCACGAAGCGGGGGTGCATGGTGATATCGGCGAGATTGCCGTCGTAGTCAGAGTAGTAGAGGTTGTACTGCTCCGACTGGTTGCCCGAAAGGGTGAGCTTCTTGACGGCAAAGGTGAGGTCTGCGCCGCTCTTTTCATGCTGTTCGATCATGTCGGCGATGTCGATATTGACGATCGCATCGCTGTCCGCCAGCACGACGGTGTCGTCCTTCATCTTGGAGAAGGTATCACTGATCGAGAAGAGGGCTTCGAGACGGGTATCGTAGTTGTCGTTGGAGCGGCTGGCAAAGGATGCGATGTAAGGCGGCACGAGGCGCAGACCGCCCGTGCGGCGTGCCAGATCCCAGTCCTTGCCGCTGCCGAGGTGGTCGACGAGCGACTGGTAGTTATAGTGCGTGATCACGCTGACGTTGGTGATGCCTGCATTGACCATGCAGGACAGGGGGAAGTCGATGAGGCGGTAACGGCAGCCGAAGGGCACCGATGCCTGTGTACGAACTGCGGTGAGTTCCTTGATGCTTCTGTCGCTGAGATTTGCAAAAATAATTCCGAATGCCATACTGATTACCTCCTTAGCCCAGCAGTTCTTCGAGTTTTGCGGCATTGACCATCAGACCGCCGGCGATCTTCTTGCCTTCGGGCAGGGTCAGCTTCGAGCCGAGCACGGCGATTCCCTCGCCCGAATCCTTGGGCGAGCCTACCGTAGCGTTCTTTTCGATGACCGTTTCACCGTCCACGATCGAATATTCGACCACAGCGCCCTCTTCGACGCGAACGCCGCTCATGACTACGCTGTCGCGAACGACTGCATCGGGTGCAACATAAACGTCCCCGAAGAGCACCGAATTTTCAACCGTGCCGTAGATCTCACAGCCTTCGGTGACCATCGAATTGATGACCTTCGCACCGTCGCCGATATACTGAGGCGGATTGACCTCGGTACGTGAGAAGATTCTCCACGAACGGTCGTAGAGGTTGAAGGTCGGCTTTTCGCCGAGCAGATCCATGTTCGCTTCCCAGAGCGAGGAGATGGTTCCGACGTCCTTCCAGTAGCCCTCGAAGGGGTATGCGTACATCTTTTCGCCTGCGTCGAGCATGGCGGGAATGATGTTTTTACCAAAGTCGTTTGCCGAGCCAGGGGTGTTTTCGTCGTCGATGAGGTACTGACGCAGCTTCTTGTAGCTGAAAATGTAGATACCCATCGAAGCCTTGTTCGATTTGGGCTGCTTCGGCTTCTCTTCGAACTCGAAGATCTTCCCGTCCTCGTCGGCGTTCATAATGCCGAATCTCGATGCTTCTTCCATCGGTACGGTGAGCACTGCGATGGTGCAGTCTGCTTCCTTTTCCTTGTGGAAATCGAGCATGGCGGCGTAGTCCATCTTATAGATGTGGTCGCCCGAGAGCACGAGCACGTAATCGGGATCGTAGCGGTCGATAAAGCCGATATTCTGATAGATCGCGTTGGCAGTACCCTTGTACCAGTCTGCAGCCTTGAAGCCCTGGTAGGGGGGCAGTACAGTGACACCGCCGACGTTGCGGTCGAGGTCCCACGGCTGTCCGTTGCCGATGTATTCATTGAGCGCGAGCGGCTGATACTGGGTAAGTACGCCTACCGTGTCGATGCCCGAATTGATGCAGTTGGACAGCGGGAAGTCGATGATGCGGTATTTGCCTCCAAAGGGAACGGCGGGTTTCGCGGTCTTCTCGGTAAGCGTGTACAGTCTGCTGCCCTGCCCGCCGGCAAGCAGCATCGCTACACATTCTTTCTTTTGGAACATATGCTTTCCTCTCTTTATATTGGATATTTGCCACTTTCTTGAAAGAAAGTGGCGCAAAGAACTTTTTTAAAGCAAAATTGCTTTGCAATTTTGCGGTGTGATTTCCACCGCACCCGTAGGGGCGGATTCCATATCCGCCCGTCACAGGATTCCACCATACCCGTAGGGCGGGGGCTTGCTCCCGCCGCCGTGCGGTATGCGGTGACAATGGGGTTATGCGGAAATCCTTCGTCGCGGGCCGTCAAGGACGTCGGTCCCTACAGGGTCGGTGTGAATCGTACATTTCACCGCAACGATGAGGTTTGCGGAAATCCTTCGTTGCGGGATGTCGTGGGCGCCGTCCCCTACGAAGATTGGTACAATTCTCGATAATTTATTCCCTCTCCCAAATCACTTCGATGTCGCCATCAACAAAACCGACGGCAACGGCACGAGTGCCTGTCATCAAAGCCGCGTGTTTGCCGCCCGAAAGATATTGCTTGACCAGCCCGATCACATCGGCAAGGCAGGCTTCCCAATCATCGGCGGTGAGGGCGAAAAGGTTTTCTCCCGTGGAAAAGACCTCGTCGCAAGCCCAGTCGGAATCGTCGGGATCATAGGAAGCCGCGCCGATCATCAGAACCTCGTAAAACTCATCCCCTTTTTCATCGTCGGATGCCTCATACAGATTGAAATTGAACGCTTCAATGCCCTTGGGCAGTACAGCCACATCGAGCACACCGTCGAGCCATTTCGCAAAAGCAGTGTAATCTGCCATGTCTCCTCCCGCCGTGCAAGTATTTGCACGGCTAATAAAAGTTTTTGGAGATTCCGCACTTGTGCGAAGCACCAGTGCTAACCTTCTTTTCAAAAAGGTTTTTAATCGGGGTGTGGGGCAGAGCCCCTGCCGGGGAGCACTTGCGCAAGCGCAAGTGCGGGGGCGGCGCCCCACATACGCTTACTTCTTCTTTCTTCCGGGTGCCTTTTTTGCTTCCAAAATCACTGCTGACAGCGGAGGGATATTCAAGAGCACGCAGGGCTTGTCCGAGTGATCGGCTGCGGGGTCATTGTAGGCAGGCGCATAGGGGGTCGGTTTCAGCAGCCCAGTATTTGCCATACCGCTGCCGCCGAACTCGACAGCATCGGTGTTCAGCACCTCGCGGTAGGCTTCGCCCGTGACCGGAACGGGATAGCGCTCGTGCGGAACAGCCGAGAAATTGAGCAGCACCACCAACTCGCCCCCATCACGGTCGAGACGGCTGAAGGCGATCAGGTTGTCTTTGTTGTTGTCGGGATAGATCCAGCGGAAGCCCTCCCAGTGGAAATCGTTATCCCAAAGCTGCTTGTGCTTTAAGTAAAACTGACCCAGCGTCTCGGAAAAACGCCAGAGTTTCGAATGCATCTCATAATCGGTCATGAACCATTCAAGCTGATTGCGATAGTCCCATTCGCGGAATTGCCCGAATTCACAGCCCATGAAGGTCATTTTCTTGCCCGGATGGGTCATCTGATACGCCATAAAGAGACGGTCGCCCGCAAATTTCTGCTCGTAGCTGCCCCACATCTTGTCGAGCAGTGCCTTTTTCCCGTGCACGACCTCATCGTGTGAGACGGGGAGAATGTAATTCTCGGAAAATGCGTAGCAGAGCGAGAAATTGAGCTTGTTGTGATTGTATTGGCGTGCGATCGGGTCGGTCGCGACGTATTCGAACATATCGTTCGCCCAACCCATGTTCCACTTGAAGTTGAAGCCCAGCCCGCCTTTGTGTACGGGCTTTGTGACCGCCGCCCAAGAGGTCGATTCCTCGGCGATCATGAGGATGTCGCCGTATGCACCGAAGAGCGTGCTGTTGAGCTTCTGGAAGAAGGCGATCGCCTCGAGGTTCTCCCTGCCGCCGTGGATGTTGGGCACCCATTCGCCCGGCTTGCGGTCAAAGTCAAGGTAGAGCATCGATGCGACGGCATCTACTCGCAGTCCGTCAACGTGGAAGCGCTCGATCCAGTAGAGCGCCGACGAAATGAGAAAGGATTGCACCTCGTTTCTGCCTACGTCGAAGCAGCACATCCCCCACTCCTGATGCTCCATGCGGTCGCGCCCCTGATATTCGTAAAGGGGTTGTCCGTCGAACTCATATAGTCCGTGCGCATCCTTGGGAAAATGGGCAGGCACCCAATCGAGGATGACGCCGACGCCGTTTGAGTGTAGCTTGTTGACGAAATAGGCGAAGTCTTCGGGCGTGCCGAAGCGTGCGCTCGGCGAAAAGTAGCCGCAGACCTGATAGCCCCAGCTGCCGTCATAGGGATGCTCGGTGATGGGGAGCAGCTCAACGTGGGTGTGGCCCATCTTTTTGACGTAAGGCACCAACAGGTCGGCAATCTCGCGGTAGTTCAGATATGCGTCGCCGTCCTTGTTGCTCCTGCCGTCGCGGGTGCGCCAGGATGCGAGGTGTATTTCATATATATTCAGCGGTGCGCTGAAAAATTCTTTGTCTTCGGAAAGCTGTTTGCGGCGGGTCATCCATGCCTTGTCGGTCCATATCAGCGGCTTTTCGGTGTGGATGAGCGATGCGGTATGATCGAGCGTTTCGCTCGCGGTGGCGTAAGGGTCGGCTTTGAGCCGCACGCCGTTGCGTCCCTGCACGCGGTATTTATAGTGTGCGCCCTCGAGGTCATCGCGCTCGACCTTGCACCACCAGATGCCCATTTCGGTCTCACGCTCGAGCGGAAGTCCGACCTCCCAGTCGGTGAAATCGCTGACCAGCCAGACACCTGCGGCATTGGGCGCCCACACGCGGAAAATATAACCGTCATCGGTCTTATGCGCACCGAGGTAGTCCTGCGCATGGTAATTGGTGCCCTGATGAAAGAGGTAGGGTGCGAGATCGTCTTCCCGATGCGCCGTCGACGGGGTCTGTTTCGATGCCGTCTTAGTCTGCACGAGATCAAGTGTCTTTTTCTTAGCCATGTGGTTTCTCACTTCCAAATCTGATGGTTATCAACATATAAATTATAGCACATTTGCCCCTGTTTGGCAATAGGCATTTTCGCGATTTTGTCAGATTTATTCGATCTTTTTCGCATTTTTTTATTTTATTTCACTCTACAGTGTCAAATCCTGCCATTCAAAATTGTGCAACTTCACCAGTATCCCTGCGTTCCGAACGACCGTCGCCTCGTGGCTTCCGATCGTTCGGACAAAAAACTTGACAACTTCCCAAAACTGTGTTATACTGTAACGGACAAGCCGTCCATCCATTCAATTTCCCCTGCGCGGCAAGCATTTTCCGCGCTGTCCAAAGTTCTTCAGGAGGTAAGCGTTCGGCAAGCCGAACCCGAGAGCCTTTCATTCTTGAAGGGTTCGAAAACACGAAAATGCCAATCAAAATACCGAACGATTTGCCGGCAACCCAGACCTTGCTCGGCGAGAATATATTTGCGATCACCGAGACGAGAGCAATCACGCAGGACATCCGCCCGCTCGAGATCCTGGTGCTCAACCTGATGCCTACCAAGATCGCGACCGAGACCAGCTCGCCCGTCTGCTCGGCAACTCTCCCCTGCAGGTCAATCTCGAGTTCCTGCACACCAAAACCCACGAATCCAAGCATACCCCCGCCGACCATCTGATCGCCTTCTACAAAACCTTCGACATGATCTGCGACCGCACCTTCGACGGCATGATCATCACGGGCGCGCCTGTCGAGCAGATGACCTTCGAGGAGGTCGAGTACTGGGAGGAGCTTTGCACCATCATGGAATGGAGCAAGTCGCACGTCACAAGTGTTTTCCACATCTGCTGGGGCGCGCAGGCGGCGCTCTACTACCACTACAGCATCCCGAAAGTGCCGCTCGAGAAGAAGCTCTTCGGCATCTTCGAACACACCGTCGAGCGCAAGACCTCGATCCTCATGCGCGGCTTCGATGACACCTTCATGGTGCCGCACAGCCGCCACACCACCATCCGCCGCGAGGATGTGGAAGCACATCCCGAGCTGAAGATCCTCGCTTCCTCCGAGGAAGCGGGCATCTATGCGATCATCACCGACAAGGGACGGCAGGTCTTCATCACCGGTCACAGCGAGTACGATGCCCGCACGCTCGAAAAGGAGTATCTGCGCGACAAAAATGCCGGTCTGCCCATCGAAGTGCCGAAAAACTACTACCCGAACAACGATGACACACTGCCCCCGCTCGTGTCATGGCGCTCGCACGCCAACCTGCTCTACTCCAACTGGCTCAACTACTTCGTCTACCAGACCACACCTTATGATCTCAAGGAAATTAATTGATGCTTAGGGAAACTTCTTGAAAGAAGTCCCTCCCCCATTAAGCTCGTTCAATATCAAAAGGAGAACCTTTTTTAGAGGTTCTCCTTTATCAATTCAATTAACCGACGATACCCGAGCGTTCGATACCCTGGATGAGGTATCTCTGGCAGAAGAGGTAAACGACGATCAGCGGAGCGATGATCAGAATACCGCAGGTATTACGGATCGCAGCGGCATACATATTACCGCCTGCAAACTCGGTATCCAGCGATTTCGGAATCGCTACCAATCTCGACAGAAGCAACGTCGTACGGTCGGTGAAGAAGACGCCACAGTAGAAGCTGTCGGTCCACTGCCACGAGAATACGAAGAGGAAGATGGTGATCATCATGGGCACCGAAAGGGGCAGGATGATCTGAATGAAGGTACGGAAGGTACCCGAACCGTCAATATATGCCGATTCTTCCAATTCATCGGGCACGCCGCGGAAGAACTGTCTCATCATATAGATATACAGACCGTTCTTGAAGGCGAGACCGGTAGCAGAGAGGATCGCCAGAGGCCAGTAAGTGTTGGCAAGCTTGATCGTACCGCCGGTGATCAGCTCGATGATGCCGAAAATATCGAAGTATGTGAACTTCATACGCATCGAGAGCTTGAGCGTCTGGTGAGGAACGATCATGGTGAAAATGACGAGCGCAAAGAGCAGCTGGCTGCCTTTGAACTTATACTTCGCAAAACCGTAGCCGACAACGCAGCTGACAAAGGTCTGAAGCAGTGCGCAGATCAGTGAGAGCAGCGCCGTATTGAGCATCGATTGGAAGTACTGGTTTTCGACGATGATCGCTTTATAGGTGTCGAGTGTGGGCGATTTGGGGATCATCTTGACCGTTACGTCTACAAAGTCAGAGGGCGCCATGAAGGACGAAGAAATCTTTGAGAAGAACGGGAAGAGGATAACGTAGGAGATACCCAGCAGGAGCACCAGACGGAAGATCTTGAATACGACCGTACCCAGGAATCTCAGGGACAGGTATTTGATCTTGAAGCGCTGCCATGCGGAGGTACGTTCAAAATCCACGCGGATTTTGTTCTTAGACTCCTTTTTTACAATTGTTTTTTCTGTTGCATTCATCTCTTATCCCTCCTTAGTCGCGTCTCTGATAGAAGATGTACGCTGACAGAATACCCGATACCACGGCTACGATCGCGATGACGATCGCGAAGTATACCCACGCCATAGCGGTCGATTCAACGGTCGAGGTCTCATAGTGTGCCTGAATGAAGTTCATGACCTCATTCGACTCACTGGTGAAGCTGTCGATGACCGTGTAAACGGTGTTAACCAGGATCATGGGCGAGATCATCGGGAAGGTGATCTTCCAGAAGGTTTCCCATGTGGTCGCACCGTCAATCGAGCAGGATTCGTAGATCGCGGGCGAGATCGACTGCAGACCGGCAAGGAAGATCAGCATCTGAACGCCCGAGCGGTTGATGATGCCGTATACGTTGTTGACCAACTGTACGACGTACTGTACCAGACCTGTACCGATCTTCATGGTTTCAAACAGGATGGTTACGTCTGCCGCGGAAATGATCTGATCGGCGGTAGACTGGGTGGGAGAGCCGTCTTCCACACCGCCATCCTGCATGTTCTGCTGGAGCACGTTTGCAGCGTCGATCTTTGCGATCAGACCCGTGGACAGGATAACCGGCACGAAGAAAATCGCGCGGAAGGCGGCGCGCCCAATCATTTTCTGATTGAGCAGGACCGCCATAAACAGCGAGAAGATGACGATTGCGGGAATGTCAATGATCATCTGGGTAAGACCCTCGGTCAACGTCTGAACGAAGGTTGCGCCGGTCGTTTCACTGGTCAGGACTTCCTGGTAGTTCTTAAGTCCCTCCCAGATCAGGGTGAAGCCGCCGCCGACGTTGAGCTTCATGCTGTGGAAGCTCAGTTTGATCGAATCATATACGATCGGTAAGTAGATAAATATGATACCTAATACAAAGGGGGCTACGAAGAACCAACCGTTGCGTGCCTTTTTCTTTTCGAGCGAAGCACCGCGGCGTTTCTTCGGCTTAGGCGCTGCCGCGCTCTTTTTCAAAGAAACTTGTGCATTATTCATGTTCTACTCTCCCTTCTATCAGGCATTCGGGAATTTTACATAGTCGAGTGCGCCGACTGTGTAAGTTTCGCCGTTGAGCTCAACCGTTACTTCGAAGTTATTGTAGTTGAGCAGGAAGGAAACGCCGTTTTCAAATGTTTCGTAAACGATGGTGTGGTTGTCGATCACGACGTCGAGACCGGGATCATAGCTCTCTTCGAAGGTCAGGTAGTCTGCTTCAAAGGTCGCCAGATCGAAGCCCTCGGGAACGATCACGTTGCCTTCTTCATCGGTATATACGTAATCGGCATCCACGACCACTTCGCCGAGTGCAACCGCTTCACGGACAGCCGCGAGCAGGTCGGTGTTCTTCTGAGCGTCATAGGCTTCGCGAGCCGCCTGTTCAGCCGCATCGTATTCAGCCTTTTCGTTCTCTTCGAGCACACGCTCGCCATCAACGAACTTGTGTGCAACGATCGAAGCAGTCTGAACGTCAGCCAGTGCATCGTTGACTCTGTTGTAGATCTCTACCAGGTCTTCGAACCAGATGTCGAAGTTGACCGAGTAGTACTGAGCTACGTAATACCAGTTCTTCAGCTCATTTGTATTCTGAGCCGACAGGATGAAGTAAGGTGCCGCACCGTTTTCGATGATCTTCAGGATCTCGTAGTCGATGTCGCCTTCCATGTTGGTAGGCGTACCGGCATAGTTTACATAGCTGTGGAGCACCATTCCGACGAAGGGAATCGACTGGCTCGCACGCAGGTAACGGCTACCGTCAAGCGGCAGGTTGAGGATGTGATCGACATAGCCGTAGGTATAGGCGTTACCGCCGTCTACCATGATGTTGTTGTACTTTTCACCCAGCTCTTTGAGCATTTCAACGGTGAAATCCTTATTCTCCTCGCGGTTGTAAGGATCGTCCTCGTCAAAGTCGGAGTTCAGATCCGAGCCGAGCGTCGAGAAGGAGAGACCGCTTACCTTGTAGTCGCTCATTTCATCCACGAACTTGTCGAGCATCAGATCATAAGCCCAAGGCGCAATGGCGATCGAGCCGACGTACTGGAAGGACTGATAGATCGCGTCGTATTCACGCTTTCTTGCGTAACGGTCATCGATGGTACGAACCGTCCAGTTGGTGTTATCGAAGCCGTCGAACCATTCGGAGCCGCTCATATATACGAAGTCGAAGTTGGGGAATACGCCGTAGCCCTTTGCCTGTGCATCGTCAACGAGCGTGTTGTAGCCATCATCGCCGCCGACGATCTTCTCAAAGTCGACCTTGGTAGGTGCGAGCTGATAGTCCATACCGCCTGTGGTAAAGCCGTTCAGACGGAAGTTGACGTTGGTGACGCCCGCCTCTGCCAACTTACCGTACATCGACTGGATGTCTTCGGTGGTGGTCAAAGGGGTATCGATCCACACGGGGATGGTCATGAAGGTACCCTGTGTAGAGATCATACCGAAGGATTCGATATAGAGCGGAATATCCGCAGCGGCATCGGAGAGCTTCTCGAGACCCTGGTTGGCGATCAGGTAATCCTGATATGCCTTTGCCATGCCCTCGTAGTTGCCCTGATAAGTGCTGTTTTCGTAATCGGAGATCAGGATTACGTTGATCTTGAAGGAGCCTGTATACTTACGTTCGGAAGTAACTGCCCATTCAGCGTCGTTGCCTACCGAGATAGACTCAGCGAGGTTGTAGGTATCGGTAGACATGGGATAGAAGGTGGGATATACGGTGTTGTACTTATGCAGGACGTTACCGCCGTGGTGAGAGACCAGGTTGGTGAGCGATTCACCCGAATCGATGATTGCCACATATCCCTGCGGGATGGTGGTCGATTCGTACTCGTACTCGATCTGTCTGATCTTCTTGCCGTCTTCGCCGACCTTGTAGAGGACGGTCTCGCCGGCTTTTACTTCGGCAATGACTTCTGCCACTACACTGTCAGGTCCGACCTCGTAGACGATCTCAACCTCGGGCTCGGTGGTTTCACCGTCGGTCTCACCATCGGTTTCGCCATCGGTTTCACCTTCAGCTACAGCTGCTGCACTTGCAGTGCTGCCTGCTTCGGTCTCAGTACCGGTTTCAGTACCGGTTTCGCCGCCTGTTTCGCCGCCTGTTTCGCCGCCTGTTTCACCTTCGGTCGGTTTTTCTACTACGATCAGCGTATCGGTGATATAGTAGATGGTTTCGCCGGTTTCTTCATCGACGATAGGCGTTACGGGCTCACCGTCATAGAGAACGTAGAGCGGAATCTTGTAACCATTTGCATCGAGCTTGAAGTTGCCGAGCGTATCGGTCTCGTACACATAGTGCTGACCGATGACCGTGTCGGAGTAGTATACCGTATCTTCGATCGTACCGTAAACGGGCAGGCGCATGATTTCGCTCTTGCCGTTAAAGGATCTGACTGCTACGTTGTGGAATGCGAAGTCAGGACCGTAGATAGGACCGCCGATATCATAACCCTTGCCCGAAGCAAGGATATCTTCGTTGCGGATGATGGTGCCCGAACCGTCTGGAATAAAGGTGTAGCCGGTATAGTCATTGGAGGATGCACCCATAAACTTCAGGATGCTGATATCGGTCAGCTGATAAGCAGTCTCGTCGAAACGCAGACCGTTTGCAGGCAGTCTGACTTCGAAGCCGTTATCGGTGAGGTAGTATTCGAGCGCCATCTTGAAGATCGCTGCAACACCCTCAGAGCCGACGTAGCCAGTAAAGGTAACGTCGAATTCCTGTTCAGCATAGCTGTATTCAGGGCAGAAACGCTTGATATAACCTTCGATGAGGTTGGATTCACGTTCAGACTGAACCGCTTTTTCGGATACGACGTAGATCGCAACCGTCATGTCAGGGCTGTACTGATAGGTATTCTCCAGACCGCCGATCTGCTTAACGATCGTTTCGGTAACAGTAGGGGTGTAGCCCTTCTTCGTGTAGGTCTGCCCTACTACAGGGTAGTCCTTTGTGTACTGACTGATCTGATCGCTGAGGGTAAGACCGTTGATGTCGATACGAGTGTAGTAGGTCATAAACTGACCGTAGATCCAGTCGTCATCGATAACCTTCGGCAGGATCATCGTCTCGAAACGAGAAGCTTCGATCCAGAGGGGCATCAGCTTTTTGGAAGCCTCGATACCGAGTGTGTACTCGATACGCAGACCGTTCTTAATGTTCTCCACGTCGATCTGACCGCGCTGTGCGGCATCGGTGAAGGAGTTCATCGTACGGGGGGTACCCATATTGGTAAGGTCATTGAAAGAGATAAAGATCTGTGACAGCAGGTCCGCCTTTACCGAATCGGTATTCGCGGTCGATACGTCATAGGGGTTGGTCAGAAGGATCTGACCGGTCTTGATATTCTTTGCGGCGACCTCGCCGGTTTTAGAATCGCAGTAGAGCTCGATATCGCCCTTGGTGAGCATGCGCTGCATGGTTGCGAGTTTTTCCTCGCGGGAGGTAAATTCTTTCGTGAGGTAAGTATTGAGGGCTTCTTCCACCGTCAGGTATTCGGTGACGGGTTCTTCCCCTTCGCCTTCACCTTCCCCTTCGCCTTCGCCGGCTTCGGGATCGGTAACAGCTTCCTCGATTGCAGTATCGCCCTCCTCTGCCTCATCTGCCATAGTAGGCAGAGCAAGGCAAGAGAAGATACTGATGACCATCAGGAGACTGAGAAAGAAGCTCAGAATTTTGGTATTTCTTGTAATATTCACTTTGAGCGCTCCTTTCTGTTACATTCGGTAGGAAATTTCTTCCACAAGGGTGTTGACAAAGGAAGCCATATCACCCAGCAGGCTGGTGAAGAGCACCAGTACGAACATGATGACTGCCATGCAGACGATCGAGCCGAGGATGGTGATGATGTTCTTACCCAGCGAGTAGTCGTGTGTGACCATGACACCGAAGATCATCAGTGCGAAGAGCCATACGTAGCATACACCGTTCAGCAGGGTGATGAAGCCGACTTCATTGTTTGTAACAACGTGTGTGAGAAGAGTGGACATGGGGATGATCAGGATAATGGGGGTCATCGAATAGCAGCAGGCAATGAAGATATCCTTAAAGGAGCCTTCACCGTCGAACAGCGTTGTCAGACACCAGTTCGCGGTTACGAAGAGGAGCAGCGGAACGAGCATACCTGCCAGCTGACCGAAGATCGAACCGTAGCCGCCCATCGGGTTGAAGATGTAGGACTGACCGACTGCGTTATACGCGAAGCAGACGACTGCAAGCAGCAGGATGGTCAGCGCGCCGCGCAGAGAGCCGCGTTTTTCATGCTTCAAATCCCAGAAACCGTCGAACGGATGGAAGATAACGTGCGTTGCATAGAGGAGTTCTTCTTTATAGGTCTTCTTCTTACCCGAAGTAGCGGCAGCCTTGTTGACCTTGCCCGCGTACTTGAAGAAGAAGTAGTAAAGCAGAATAACACCTATCACAACTGCTACGATGAGCAGGATGTGAGCGCCGTTGAAGGGACCGCCCGCGATCCAGTCTTTTCTCTGCATACCGAATGCAGTGGAGTAGTTTTCGACGTCGTAGGCATCCTGGAAATACTGCATTGCCAGCTCCCAGTTACCCTGGCGGTAATACGCCTGTCCGAGGCCGATATAAGCTGCGTCGAAGTTGTTGTTACGCTGGAGAATATTTTCCCAGTCTTCAACCGCCTTCGAATACTGCAGATCATTGTTGTGCTTGATCGCGGTCAGCAGAAGCTTACCGTATTCCGTGCACTTGTAAACGGTAAAGGAAGCGGTTTCGCCATCGAGCACGAGCATCTTGTCGCCCGAATAGACGATGCCGACTGCCTTCTTCAGGTTGCCGAGCTGAGAGCCCGTGTCACCGAAGATGAAGAGCAGCTCACCGTTGTTATCATAGGTATAGATCTTGGAACGCTTCTGGTCGATGACAGACCAGGTCTCTTCCGGGCCGAGTGCGACGTCGACGAGGGTCGAAGGACCTGCGGGCGTGTCGTCGGTCGAAAGGACTGCGTTTCTGAAGTTGATCTCACCTGCGGGAATGAAGAAACCGTTGCGGCGCATGATGTCGTCGCCCGCGGTATTCAGCTTCTTGACAGGTGCATAGGTGGCATCGCCGTTTGCGATCGAATCAGCGAGTGCCTGAACAGATTCTTGCGTGTTCTGGTTTGCGGTGATGTAAATGAAGCCTTCATCGTCGATCGCGATGTTGTTGTAGCCTTCGGAGACATTCTTTTCCGCGGTTGCGAGCTGTTCATCGGACATGAACTGACGCCAGATCATTTCGAATGCATTGTAAGCAACCTTCTGTGCGCCGAGGTAGCCTGCGAACTCGCCGTCAGCAGTCAGTGCGATGATGCCCTGATATGCAGAGGAGGATACAACGTAGATTCTGCCTGCTCCGTCGACAGCAAGTGCGATAGGGGTATATGCATCGCCTTCTTCGAAGACGTCAGAGGTAGGTGCCTCAAGCTGACGGAGGAATTCACCGTTTTCATTGAACACTACGATACGGTAGTTCTGCGTATCCGCAACGTAGATCTCCTTGAGATTGATGAAAGTGCCGTCATCATTGATCTGTATGCCTTCCCAAATGAAGACACCCTGTGCTGCGGTCAGTGCATCATCAACCGCCTGGTCGTTGATGAAGGTCGAAATCTCGAATTTGTACTGGTAATACTTGTCGAGCACCACGATTCGGTTGTTGTTGGGGTCGGCAATGTAAACATTGCCTGCCGAGTCGACTTCGATGTCGGTGGGCGCATTGAGCGCGACCTCCAGACCGATCGCCAGCGAGTCTACGACCTGCTCGGGTGTATATGCGTCAGGCGAAGGAAGGGCGAAGCCATCGATCGCGTAAGTGTAGGTCTTGTACGCTGCTGCGCTTGCGGGCAACGCGCCGATCACCATGACCAGAAGGCAGAGCAGCGCAATCACTCTGAATGAATATTTTTTCATCGCTGTCCTCCTTATCAGTCTTTCATACCGGACGAACCCATCGTCTCGATGATGTTACTCTGCGAAATGATGAATACCAGGATCGGCACGATCATCATGACGACCGTCGAAGCGGCGGCTGCACCCGAACGGACGATACCACCGGCAAGGATCTGACCGATTGCGTAGTTAAAGGTTTTCAGTTCCTCGCTGTAGATGTAGATCGATGCACCGGTATTCCAGAGGCCCTGGAAGGAGTACACGATCAGGGTCAGCCACGCGGGCTTAACCATCGGCATGGCGATGTTCCAGAAGATGTAGATCTCCTTTGCACCGTCCAGACGTGCCGATTCAAGCACTGCGTCGGATACCGACGATTCCATGAACTGCTTCATCAGGTAGAGACCGAGCGTCGAGCCCCATGCGGGAACGATGATCGCCCAGTAGGTATCAACCCAACCGAAGGCGGACATGATGATGAAGTTTGCGATGCCCGAGACGGTCGAGTGGAACATCAGCGAAAGGACGATCAGGCGGAACATACCGTTTCTGCCGGGGAACTTGATCTTGGCCAGTACATATGCTGCCAGCGAACCGAGGAAGAGGTTACCGAAGGTACCTGCAACCGTGATCAGCACGGTGTTGAATATGTAACGGGAGAAAGGCACCCAGTTCTGGTTCATCAGCTTGAACAGGTCCTTGAAGTTTTTCAGCGTAGGCGAAACCACGTAGAACTTAGGCGGGAATGCCCAGAGCTCGTCGAGCGGTTTCAGCGACTGCATGATGGTGTACAGCATGGGCAGGAACATGAAGGCGCCCATGATGATCAGGAAGAATGCGATACCGGCGTCGCCGCCCTTCGAACGGTTCAGTACGACGGTATGTTTTCTGGTTCTGAGTCTTGCTACTTTTGCCATCGTTACTGACCTACCTTCGCCAAGAGTTTATTGACCAATCCGTTCGCGCCGATCATGATCATAAAGAGGATGGTCGCGATCGCGGACGCATAACCGATCTCATAACGCGCTCCACCGTAGTCATCCAGGTGGTGCGTGATGGTATGTGCGGCGTAGTCGACCGACGGGAAGCCCGCCAGTGCGGTTACGATGCCGCCGAAGCCGAACGAACCGGTGATCGACTGGATCGCACCGAACATCAGCTGAGGCTTCATCGCGGGCAGGGTGACGTACCACAGCTCCTGCCATCTGTTCTTGACACCGTCCACCGCTGCTGCTTCATACATGGAGCGGTCAACGACCTGCAGACCTGCGATGAAGGACAGGAATGCGGTACCCAGCGAGGTCCAGAGTGCAACGACGATACAGAGCGGCATAACGTAGTCTGCGTTATGGAACCAGTCGATGGGGGTATCTATGATTTCAAGGTCGAGCAGCATACCGTTTACGTAACCGTAGGAGTCTGCCGAGAAGGCAACCTGCCAGATCAGGTAAACAGAGCCTGCAATGTTGGGGGCGTAGAAGATCAGGGTTACGATCGCTCTGATCTTCGGGGAAAGCTCGTTGATAAACCATGCAACCAGGAAGGACAGAACGTAGGATACGGGGCCCGTGATGGCTGCAAAAATAAGGGTGTTCTGAACGGCGATAATGAAGATATCGTCATCCAAGAAAAGTCTGATATAGTTGTCAAACCAAATTACGTTGGGCATTTCCAACATATTAAAGTCTGTGAAACTCAGAAACAGGGATACAAATACGGGGACGATGGTAAACAGAAGGAAGATAAGATAATAGGGAGCGAGCATGAGGTATGCACTCCAGTTTCTGCCCATTTCCTTCAGTGTCCATCTGAACTTCGACATTTCCGACCGCGTGACCGGGCGTTTTACCTGTTTCGGTTCTTTAGCTGTCGCTTTCGCTGACACATTCGATCCTCTCCTTTATTATGAATTCGTCTTCGCCGATGCCGATCAGACATCGGCGAAGTATCATGTTCTTTATTATGAATTCGTCTTCGCCGATGCCGATCAGACATCGGCGAAGTATCATGTTCGCTTCATTTGAAGCGTTTAAGCGTCTCCTTCTTCAATGAAGGAAGTGGAATAGCTGATCTCGTAGTAAGTCATATCGAATTCCTGCCGCTTTCTCGTAATTTCCTTGTTGATCTCAACAATATAGGAAAGCATCGAGTCGGTGGGGTCTGCGTTATCGTTGTATACAGAAAGGAATGCGAACTGAACATAACGTGCAATGATGTAGCCTCCGGGATATTCACGGACAGCAGCCAGGTTGGTGAACTGATCCATCAGGTTGTTCGCCTCGCTGGTCGACCAGGAGAGCGATCTGAGCGCATCTACGTTTGCGGTGTTGTGCTTGGATACCGTGCCGAGCAGTGCGGTCAGTTCGTTTGCGTAAGCAGCCTGGTTCTCAGCGCCTACGTACCAGGTCATGTACTTCCATGCATTGTAGGTCTGCTCTTCGGTACGCTTGTCGTCAGCCAGCATGATCAGTGCGGAGGTGCCGGAGATTGATGCATTGTTGATGGTAGTCGTTCCGTCGTCATTGTAGACCACACAGCCGGGCAGCGGAACGAATTCCCACAGACCCTTGATTTCGGTCGCATAGACGGAGAGCTGAGTATAGGTGCCGTAATCCATGATACCCATCGGGATCTCACCCGTTCTGAAACGGTTCGCGAAGTCATAGTCCTTGGGGCACTTGTACTTCACGAAGAAGGAGCACATATAGTCGAATGCCTGGAGTGCGATATCGGTGTCGAGACCGATGCGCTTACCGTGATCGGCGTAGAGGTCGCCGCCCATCTGGTAAAGGAAGAGGTTGAGACCGCCAAGCTCTTTGGGCATTGCGATCTGCATGTTGTTGTTCTGGAAGACGGGGAGGATCGCGACGAGGTCATCCCATGTGGCGGGCACTTCAAGACCGAGGTCATTGAAGATGTCCGCACGGTAGAACATCATCGAGAAGGACTGCGTTTCGGGCAGACCGAAGAGCAGTGCTTCCTGTGTGCCGTCCTCATATTCTGCAAACATGGTCAGAGGCTCGACAGCCGCCTTGGTGAAGTATGCACCCGACCAGTTGCCGTTTTCATCGAAGCTGCCGCCCGAGAAGCCCTGAATGGGATCGTAGGTACCTACGTACTTTTCAAGATCGGGCATATCGTTGAGTTCTCTGACTGCGCTTCTGATCGCCCAGTTGATAACGTCACCCGAACCGTGACCCATCGATACGTCGGGACCAACGCCTGCCAGTACCGAAGGCAACAGCGAGCCGCCCGCAACCAGCTTCAGTTCGACCGATACGCCGGGGTTGTTCTTGTTAAAGTCGGAGTTGATCAGGTTACGAATGATCTGCGCCTGGTCACGACCGAGGGTGGTCCACACCTGTACCACGTTCTCGTCTTTTACGATCTCGGTAGAACCGAGGGTGTTGTAGTCCGCGATGAAGGACATGAAGAACTGGGTCACTTCGAATACGATGGTCTGCCAGAGGTTATCGTTTGCTCTGGGCAGCTCGGCGCCTACCGGCTGAACGACGATATAGTCGATCTCGAGCGGCTGATTCTTGGAGGTCTGGAGCCAGGTACCGAGCGTACCGAGATTATCCTTCAGGCTACCCATGTTGCCTGCGATCTCGTCCTCGTCGCCGCCCATACGTTCAAGCAGCTTTGCAACCGTTTCAAGCGTCTTTGCATGAGAACCGACCGAGCCGGTCTGCTTTTCGAAGTCTTCAGCGACCTTATAGAGCACCTGCGCCTGATGCAGCAGCTCGTCAACTTCGTCGGGCATGATACGGTAGAAGCCGTAGTCACGGTTGGCGTCGGGGTCTGCACCGGTGATCATCAGGAACTTGATGTAGATCTCGTTGACAGTGGTCATCGCATCTTCAACGGTGCTGAGGATGGCTGCCATGTTACCGAGCGAAGCTTCGAGCTCGATGATATTCTCACCCTCTTCGAGGTAGATGAGGTATTCATCCGCGCCGTTGTTGAGCTTCTGAACCTGCCAGTCGTCGCTGTAGTTGAACTGGAGGTACTGTGCTTCATAGAAGGGAACCTTGGGCGATTCGCCGTTGGCGATCATGCCGGCGGTTGCCACACGCAGGGTTCTGGAGGAGAAAGTACCTTCCAGCACGCTCTGCTTGAATCTTAGGGTGACCTGATAGAAGCCGGACTTGGGAACGGTGATATTGTAGCGCACCCACTGACCGATGTTCTGCCACTTTTCACCGCCGTCGCCGCCGACTGCATTGAGCAGCAGTGCGGTTGCATCCTGCGGCTCGGTGATATAAGCGGTACGGTCGTTGGTCGCATAGATAGTGTTTTCGGAAGTAGCCGAGGGATACTCTGCCTGAACCTTCACGTCCGCGGTATCGGTGATCTCAGCCGCACCCTGACCCTTCAGCCCAGCTACGTAATCAGCGTAGGAGACGTAAGGCTCATAAGGAACGAGCTCGATCGAGTAAATGATCATCTCTTCACGCTGTGCCTCGAGCTGAATGGTGTTCGTACCTTCATTGAAGACAAACTGCAGTGGATCAACGAAGTAACCGGTCGAGTCGGAGGCGATGTAGGTGCGGATCTCGCCGATGCCCATCGTTTCGCCCAGGATCTCGGCCGCGCCTACGGTACGGACGGCTTTATCGGACTTGATCTCGTTGCCGTTGATATCGTTCTGGTAGACCGGATACTTAACGGTGCCCTCGATCTTCGACTGATCTACCGTTTCTCCGGTCTTCTTGAAGACCATCTTGCTGTCTTCGATGACCAGCTCAAGCACGTTGCCTTCCGTATCTACGTAAGGATAAACGCGCTTGCCATCCTTCATATATTTATAGATGACGTTGCCGTTCGAATCGGTCTGGAAGGATTTATCCTCGTCGATCCACGTCTTGGTAAGGGTCAGGAATCGAGCCTCATAGAAAGGAATCTTTCCGTTAATATACATAGTACGTTCGATCGAAGTAGTCTTGGAGCTCGAACCGTCAACTGCCGAGTAGGTCATATTGACCTGATACATACCGGCTGCGGGCACTTCGATATCCCAACCGACGATACCCTCGGCGGGGAGATAAAGTCCCTTCTTGCCGTCGATCTCAACGACTGCCACCTTTTCCGTATCAGTCTTATCCTTATTATAGGAAGTGATCTGATCACCGGAGATAGAAGCAGACTGTGTACCGGCAGCGGTGCCGGCATTTTTTTCGAGATACTCACTGTAAGAGACCGTACTGAGGAGCTCTGCAAGGGTAGCGGACTGGCTGCCGCTCGTCCCTGTAGACGAACTCTCATTTGCAGCCGCATGAATGCCGCCGGGCGCAACGAGCATCACAGTTGCAAGAGCCGCAGAGATCAGTCTGGTCAATTTGGTTTGTTTCATTTGCCTTTCCTCCTGCTTAGAAATTGGTAAAACTTGATGTAGCTGCTTTGCAGCCAATACCGGAAGAGCCCAAATCCTCCGATAATCCGCCGAGACGGGATGGTTCTGCAAGGGAAGTGCAGCTTCTCACCGATTAAGGCGACGCAAAACAGCCACGGTCCGTCCTCAGTTGTACAGACTGTACAGAGAAGTCGATACCGCACGGCTGTTTTTCATGAACTAATCATACCACAGACTTGAAAACTTGTCAATAGATAAGTAGAAAGGCATTTTTGGCAAAAAGCGTCTGAAAAGGCGCAAAAAGGGCAGTGGCGATTTTCCAACTTCACACTCCGCCGCGTGTTCTCTATTTCTTCGAACAAAATGTGAACAATACAGTAAATTGTATTTACCTGTTTAATCGATATTTTCGGGATGATTGCCTTTTTGCGGGCGATTTTTGACAGAGTTTCTTGTCAATTCCCATTATATCTCGTAACATTTCAGCCACACATCGGCAACAGACAGTTTACGAACCACAACTGTGTAAATTCAATTTACATTACCGAGAGCAATTTGTTTATTCTGCACGCAAATCAATCATTGTGTATTTTGCACAATTTTTGTCATCGATTTTCTACACGCTCGCATTTTGCACAAAAATCAATAATTTTGCTCATTTTCTTTCCAAAATCACGACCAAGCTCCGTTTTTGGAGAAAAAGGTAAATCAAATTATATGCAAAGTTTTTTCCAATTTAAGCTTGACAATTCGATGTCGCCGTGCTATAATGTCCACAAGAACACTTGTTCGCTTCTCGACCGAGATCAGATCGCGCACTCTGCAAGGACGATCGAACCCTTTCTTTTCTTTTTCACACAGCCCCGTGTGATCGGACACGCCCCGTTAACGCAGCCCGCCTGCGCTTCATATATCAGCCACCCAAAACCAGGAAATACAAATGAAAGGATCGTTTGCATGAAAGATTGGATCAGCTTATTCGAAAAATACAAGATCGACCGCCGCTTGGTGAAGAGCTATCGCGCCGAGCTCTCTACCCTTCCCGAAGGTTCTCCGCGACAGTTGCCGCTATCCAAGACGATAGAACAGCTCGAAAATAAGCTCCTTTTCATCGAAGGACTGCTCGACAGCTACGATAACAGCCCCGAATCTCCCCGCGAAGCGGTTCGGCGCTCGCAGGAACGCCTCTTTCTGACCTATCACTATCTCCGCGGCATGACGATGGAGGAGTCCGC
>CAYRQA010000009.1:0-2909 GCA_964426285.1 uncultured Lachnospiraceae bacterium
CTCGTGTAATGGTCGGGATTTTCCTGCCAATCGAAGAAGACGTAATAGAGGCGTGCGCCTGCGATGCCTGGGAGCACCGTGCAGAAGGCAACGTCGATCATGTCGTCGAAAATTAGTCCGCGTTTTCTCAGATACAGGTAAATGATCGTCACGGCGACGATGATGCCCAGGGTGATGATGATGCCGTACCAAGCGATCGGCTTGCCGAAAAGCTCGAATGCGACCGAATCGAGGGTGAATTCGTTGATTCCGAATCCGGGGAAGGAAACGATGTGTTTCATGGAAACTCCTTTCTATTGTCAGCGGGGGAGGACTGCGGCAGATGCGCATCCTTCGGGCAGTGCAAGTCTTACTGCCAGAGAACGCAGGTCGTCGAGCGTGAGGGCGGTCAGCGCATCGGCATAGTCGAAGAGAGAAGAGCCGTCGAGCAGATAGGAAAACTGATTGATGGCGATCTCCTCGGTCGAATCGAGCGATTTGAAGAAATCACCGAGCTCCATGCGCTTAAAGCGGATGAAATCATCCTCGTTCAGCCGCTCGGAGAGGGTCAGCAGGGCATTTCGCAGTGCCTCGATCGTCTTCTCGGGCTGATCGGTGCTTGCAAAAGCGATCAGATGCGCGTAGGAACGGTTGATCGCTACTTCGTAGGTGAGCGGCAGCGAGATCACGTTGTCCTCGTAGAGCCGATGGGAGAGCGCCGCACTCTCTCCGTAGAGCAGACAGCCGAGCAGGTCGAACGCGGCGGATAGCTTCACCCGTTCGGCGGGTGTGTCGGGGATATCGACCAGCTTTGCTCCGAATGCGACCATCGGCTGTGTGGTGGACACCTTTTTTTGGTTGTGCACCTTGCAAACTGCGGCAGGCTCGGTGATCGGGGAGCAGATGGGCAGATCGGGCGAAGGCGCTTCGGGCAGGCATCGGTCGCAGATGGCGATGATCTGCTCGGGTGTGATATCACCCGAGATGGTCAGGACGAGATTGGCGGGCTGATAGAATGCTCTGTGGCAAAGATAGAGCGTTTCGGGGGTGATCTGTCTGATCGAGTGCCTGTCGCCGAGAATGGCACAGCGGACGGGATGTCTTTGGTAGAGCGCCTTGAGCATCAGTTCGTAGAGCATCTCACCGGGGACGTCCTCATCGGCGGCGATCTCCTCGTCGATGATGCCCAGCTCCTTTTCGACCGTTTCGGCCGTGAAATAGGGGTGGGTGACGAAGTTCAACAAAATCTCAAACGACTGCTCGAAGTTTTCGGTGCAGTCGAAGAGGTAGGCGGTCGAGAGAGTGGTGGTGAAGGCATTGGAATCGGCGCCTGCTCTGCCGAATTTTTCGAGTGCGTCCTCGCCGTCCTCATTTTCGAAGAGCTTGTGCTCGAGAAAGTGAGCCGTTCCGTCGGGGAGGGTATGTTCGATGCCTTCGAAGGTAAATGTACGGTTGACCGAGCCGAATCGACTGCCGAGCAGGGCAAAATAGGTCTTCATCGGCTTGGGAATGAGGCTGACGGTCAACCCGCTTTTATGGGTAAAGGTATGGGAACGCTCGCCTGTGAGCGAGTGGAATTCAGTCTTCATCGCATTCTGCCTCCTCACAGTCCTCTTCGATTTGTCCGAGCAACTTGTAGAGCGCATCGGGCGAGAGCTTTCTCGCGGCGTTCATGACGTCGGCTCTGCCGACCTTCATCATGCGTTCGGCAAGAGATGCGGGACTGTCGGCAATGCCTGTCGGCGAGCGGTGGAAATACCAATTTGCCAGCGAGATCGGGCTGTCCTCGACGATGGGATAACGGCCTGCCAACCATCTGCGGGCGCTCTCGAGCTCATCGTCGGTAAACCGACCCTCTGCGAGGTCAGAGAGCTGCGCGGTGATCGCGGCATACGCCTCTTCCATGCGCTCCTTTCGAAGCCCGCAGGAGATGAGCAGGATGCCCTTGTGAAAATCGGTCAGTGCACTGCAGGTATAGCAGAGCGAGCGTTTTTCGCGCACTCGGGTGAAGAGACGGGCGGTCGGTGCACTCGAGAGCATGGCAAAGAAGAGCGAAAATGCGTCGTGATCTCGGTCGTTCACCACACTGCCGCTGCGCAGACCGAGTACAAGCTGGCTCTGTCCGACAGGCATAGTCTCCTCGAAGGTGCGCAGGGGGGCTTGCGCACTGCGCAGAACCGTGTGCGGGGGAAGGGGTGCGGGCGTTTGCTTCAGACAGCAGAAGCGCTCCGTAACCAGCTCGGTCAGCAGATCGGTCGGACAGTCGCCCGAGTAGAGGACGGTCAGCGGTGCCGAGCGCAGGAGCGACTGATAGGCTTCCCACAGCCCTTCGGTCGTAACGGCGGCGACTGCCTCTTCATTCCCTCGCTCGTAGATGGCATAGGGCTCGCCCTCGCACATCAGCTCCTCGAGCCGCTTGATGGCGTAAACGTCGGGCGAATCTTTGAGCGCACGCAGCTTGTCGAGCAGCTTGGATCGCTCACTTTCCACATAGTCAGAGCGGAATGCGCCCTTTTCGGCGAGCGGTCTTAGTAGGAGCGAACTGATGATGTCGAGCACGCCCTCGAGGATGGGACAACCGTCGGGTGCCATGCGGTCGGAGAGGAAGGAAGCCGAAAATCCGACCACCTGCCATTCGCCCTCCGAGCTGACCATCGGGGTGATCTCGGCACCGTAGAGCAGGTCGGCGGCGCGGTCAACCGCATCGATGTCGGGATAGTCCAAAGAGCCGCGCGAGAGGACGTAGGGGAGCAGTGCAAAGCTCGAGGTGTCCTCGCCGAGGGGCAGCAGAAAGCGCAGGGAAAGGTAATTTCCCTTGCATTTATATTCGGGCAGGATGCTCAGACGCACCTGCGGGGTAAGCATTTGTTCGATCAATTCATCCGCTCCTTGAAAAAAGCCGATTGACGGCGGATGCTTATATTTTACAC
>CAYRQA010000009.1:2919-24957 GCA_964426285.1 uncultured Lachnospiraceae bacterium
ATTTTACACCATTCGGGGAGATTTTTCAACCGTTATTTCAAGAAAATGCTCTTTTTTATCGAACAAAAATGGCATTTCGGCGCTTTTTCCGTCGAGCAGACAGCCCGATTGCTCCGAAAAGGCGATGTGCACGCGATAGACCGTCTCTCTGCGGCGCATGGTAAAGGCACAGCCTTCGAAGTCATCGCTCAGCAGAGGGGCGAGCGAAAAGCCGCGCGCAGTTTCGCGGTAGCCGAGTATACCGTAACAGAAGAGCGACCAAAGCCTGCTCCCCTCTTCGGGCGAGGGAAAGAGGGGGAGCGTGTCGATGAGATGCTTCCATGCGGCGATGCCCTTCGGGTCGCGTCGGAGAAGAAGGAGGGCGATCTCGTCGAGCGATTGAACAGGGACATCTTCCGCCTGCACTGCGGGCTCAAAGCGTCCGCTTCGATAGAGTGCCTCACCCGCAAGATCGCCCATGCGGTGGGCGAGATCGGCAAATTCTGCGGTAAGTCGGGGGAGCAGGGGACAGTCTGCCGAGGATGAATCATGGTTCTCCAGCAGTGCTTCGAGCGCACGGGCTGCCGCGAGGTAGATGCTCTCGCAGACGGTGCCCGATGAGGCAGAGTATTCGATCTTGCGGCGCAGTCCCTCCCTGTCCTCGGTGCTCCTCTCCCAAAGCAGGCAGGCGATGACTTGCATGAGGCGGTTGTCGGTCGAAAAGAGCTGTTCGAGCGCTTCGCGGGCGGCATGAGGGCTGAAGAAGAGCAACAGCGGGAAGGCTTCGGGGCAGTTGGATGCCAGCGCAGGGTGGACGAGCAGGGGCGTGGGATAGGGGAGCTGTCCCTGCCAAGTCAGCACGGTCGAATCTGCGGCAGGATAGAGCGCAATCCCTGCGGCAAGAGAGGCGCTCAGCTCCTCGCGGATGCGATAATAGTCCCTGTCGGACGAGCGGCAAAAACTGCCGAGCAGGAAGATCGTCCGTCCTTGGCAGAATGATCGACAGCAAAAATCGACCGTGTCATCTCCCCGATGCCAGAAGTTGCAGTCCTCAGTGCGGCTGTCCGCCTCGGGAAGATCGAGCCTGATCGATGCGGGAAGGGGCGCGGTCACCTCCAAGAGAAGCAGCTGTCGGTCGTCTGCAAGCCGTGCGGCGACGCTGTAGCCCTGACCCGTATAGCGCACCTCCTTTTCGGCATAGCACACCTCATGGGCGCCGTAAAAGAGCGAGCGCTCTGCCTCGGGCAGTGCATCGGGCAGTGTGAGGGTGATCGGAATAGAGTGCGCCGAGCCCTCAAACCGAAAGGAAGGGCTGTAGCTGTCGGCGTAAAATGAGCAGTTTTTATCTTCATACAATCGGCAGACAGGCGGCAGATCGCGCCCTTTTTTCAGCACGAGTGCCTGCTCGGTGAGCACGATCCGTGTGCGCGCGGGCATGGGCGGTGAAGTGAGCGTCGGTCGTTTTACCGCCCGCAGACAGGTTCTCAGCAGCTCATCGGTCGGCAGCTCGCCCGATTTCGGCAGATAAAAGGGGATATCGCTCTTTTGGAAGCCTTTGGCTTCGAGTAGCTGAAGGCTGTCCTCTAAGCAGTGAAGCAGATGGGGAGAGGGTACATCCCCGCCCGTCTCGCGGGCAGACGCAGGCAGGATGGGGGAGAGCCGCAAATGCTCGAAAAGCAGCTGCAGCTCGAGCGAGAGTGCATAGGAGAGGGCGGTCGCATCGGCATTCGGCAAGAGGACGCCGCTTGGCATGACTGCGGTAGTGCGGTTTTGGCGGGCAAACTTGATCTTTTCGAGCACTTCTGCCCGATTTTTGCCAAAAGCAAGCAAAATGCGGCAAACAGAGGCACTGCCCAGCCCTCCGCCGACCGTACAGGTGGGGGTGAGCAGCCTGCCCTCGGTAAAACTCCCCTCACGGCTGAGCAGTGCCGAGAGCGAATCAAGACCGAGCGGCAGAGGCGCTTCCTCTGCCCGAATGAAGCCCTTTTCGAGCTCGTCTGCCGACAGTGCGATAACCGTGTCGGGCGTGGTAATCAGCAGGATGTTGCCGACGGGCAGTGTTTCGAGCCTCATGGGGCGGCGATCGGGCGCAACGGGGGTGTAGCAAAAGAGGGCGGTGATCTGCTGTCCGATCCCGTCGCAGGAGAGGGTCAGTGAGAGCAGATCGTCGATCGGTGAAGTGAGGGTGGCAAGAACCGAACAGCCGTCCGTCCGATAGGCGAGGGTGAGCGAGGCATCCTCGCGGCAGAAGACGGTCGGAGGGGCGGTGATCGGGCTTTGATCGTGAAAGAGGAGCAGACCGCTGAAACGCCCGTCCTCATACGGGTGATGGGGGGATACGGGATATGCCATCGCAGACCCGCGATAAAAGGGGAGCATCCGTCTGCCCTCTGCCCAGAGCACACCCCAACGGCTGTCGCCGAGGAGAAAGAGCGATGGGATGCCTTCCTCGGTGTGCGTGCGGGCGCTCGCACTTGCCTTCGAATAGGGCGACGGAGGTTCGATTGGCGGAAGGGCAGGCTCTGTTCGGTCGAGCGGCTCGTTCAGCAGGGGAAGAAGTGTGGCGAGCGCAGGATTCTGCATGGTTCTGCGCTGAAATGCACCCGATCTGAGGCAGTTGACCGCCGCCGCCATCGACTGCCCCAGATGCGCCGCCGACCACATCCGTACCAGCCGACCGCTTCCCTCCGAGCGGTCGATCGCCTCGTAAAAGCCAAAGCGACCGAGCGCACCGCATTCTTCGAAGTGCCGTAGGCTTTTCAGTGCGCTCGAAGGGGCACAACTCAGCATCAAACAGGTAGCGTGAGGCGGGTAAAGCCGAGGCTGATCTCCTTGCATACGCGCAAGCGCAGGCTGCCCCGACGGAAGGGGATGGTCGCTCAGACTGCCATCGGGCAGATAGCCGTAGGCGAAGGAAGTACCGCAGGGGGTGTCGTCTTTCGGGCGGTTCTGTCGGCAGGCATGGCTTCGGGCTTTTCCGATGAGACTGTCGTCTGATGCGGGCAGAAAGAGGGCGGGAAGCAGATATTCCTCGAGTGCACCACAGACCGACTGTATTCCGAGGCAAAATCCACTGCCTGCGGCAGGTCGGCGGATCTTTTTCCATGCCCCGGGGTCGATCTGTCCTGCGGCAAGCGAAGCGATGCAGACGCACTGCGCACCGCTCATGAGCAGGTCGAGCCTGCCCACCCCCTCACCGTTCGGCAGAAGCGCTTCAAAAAACGCCGACTGATCGGAGTTGTAAAGCAACGACAGCTCCATCTTCTGCCAAAGGGCGAGCACTCGTTCGGCGGCGGTCTTCAGCGATCGGTTTTGCGCGGCATATTCGGACACACCTGCCGAAAGCGCCGCCATCGAGAGGGCAAAGCGCCCGCAGGCGGCTGTATCGACGCCGCACTGTCCGCAGCTGTCGCCCGTTTCGAGCGAGTAGCGGGCATAGGGGAGCCCGTGATGGGTCGGGAGCTTCTCCCATGCGTCGAGCGCATTATTCAAACGCTTTTCGAGGGTGAAAGGATCGATAAAGCCGAGGTCGCAGGCGGCCAGACAGGCGATCAGATAAAATGCAAAGGCATCGGGGGTGGTGTAGGCAGATGGACGCAGGCAGGGCAGTTCGGTGCAGTATTCGGGCGGGAGCGGATGCTCATCGGTCACCGATTGCTCGAAAAAAGCCCAGTTTTTTCGGCAGAGCCCGATCAGCTTTTCCCTGTCAGCCTTCGCGAGCTCTTTTTGGGGGCGGTTGATTGAATCGGACGACAGGAGCGGACTTGCCGCCCAGACAAGCCCGATTGCCGAGAAGGGAAGGGGGAGGGATGCGGCGGTTGCAATGCCCACGCATACCGACGAGAGTGCTCGGATGCGTTTGTCTGCCCTCGCCGACAGCTTGTCGAAATAAGGCAGAGCGGACAGGCAGTGCCCGGTCGGGAAGATCAGCCGATCAAGCGCAAGCCTGCCTGCCCGTGCAATACGCTCGAGCGTGTAGGGGAGGAAATGACTGCCGATGCGAAGAGAGAGGAGCACCTCTATGAACAGATCGACAGAGGAGAGGAGCAGAGCGGACAGCGCGACCGTCGGCGGAGTGCAGATCAGCATCAGATAGAGGGGCAGGTGTCCGATCGCACTCAACCGTGTCCGAAGGGTCGGCAATACGTCGATCAAAAGGCGTACCTCGGTCGGATGCGGTGTCGAAGGCTTGACAGGAAGATTTTGGACGAACAGCACGCTTCCCGTCAGCGCACAGGCAAGCTCGGCTGTAGGGTCAACCGCAGTCTGCACGATCGCTGATCGCCTGATCATGCCGAAACCGTGGTAGGGGAGTGCAGAGCCCAATTTTTGAAGGGTAACCTGACGCTTTACGAGGTTGTCGGCTTGCACTGTATGTCGGCGATCGACGGTGCGGAGAATGGGCAGGACACAGTCGGCATGGCAGAGCGGATGAAAGAGGGATGCGGCGAGCGCCCGAAGCCCGTCGGGGGCGAGCGTGCTGTCTGCGGGCGCAATATAGAGTGCATCGGGCGTATGAGCGCAGTTCCTTTTGCCGAGCACCAAGCGGAAGGCAGAATCGTCCCCCTCAAGCATTGAAGCGGCGGCTTTCAGCAGTTCATCGGGGGTGGGTGTCCCTCTCCAATAGCGTTCGCGAGGAAGATAGCTTCGCTCGGCGATGCTCAGACGGAGCGGACGGTCGGTGCGCATCTCCAGTTCCTCGAAGGCTTGCAGGAAGGGCGTGTACAGTCGGGCGTCGTCCGAGCCATGTCGGGCAGGCGCATCGGGGAGGGTCAGGATGATTCCGAAGATCCCACGGGCATCCCGATTGGCGGCGAGTAATTTTTCGAGCGCGCGCATGGTGTCGGCGGCATCCTCACCGACCGATGCCACCAGCATGGCACAGACGGGCGGTGCTTTCTCCTTTTGCAGAGCAGGCAGTGGAGATGCGGGCAGCACTAACCGCAGTCCGCCTTCGATAAGCTCGGCAAACCCCTCCCAAATCGGGCAAAGGAGCAGTAAACCGGGTGCGATCGCCCATATGCCCAACCTTCGCACAAGCCAAATGCCGAGGAAGGCGCCCCACAGCAGGGTGAGCAGGAGGGGTAGCCATAGCGCACACTTGCCGAGCAACCACTGCACAAGCGTCTGCCTGGGGCTCTCTTCGCCCTCCCACAAAGAAACCGCCTGCTCGACGGTCAGTCTGTGGCGTCGTGCAAATCGCTCAACCTTTGCTCGCAGCAGACGACGGGTGGGGCGGTCGGAATCACGGTAGAAGGGCTTCTCGGAGAGCAGATCATGCAGTTCGGAGGCATCCTCGACGACCGCATCGAAGCAGATCGATCGGCAGAGCGCCCGTCGCTCGTTCGCCTCCTCGGACGAAAGCAGTCCTTCGGCACTCAACCGTTTCAGCTGACCTTCGATTAATCGCGGCAATTCTGCGATCAGCCGTTCGGAGGTGATCGCTTCCTCCCTCAGCAGTCCTTGCAGGCTCGCCTCACTGAAATCGGCAGATGCGAGGATGGCTTTCAGCCCCTTGGTCAATCGAAGCCGTTGCGAGATGAACGCCGATCGTTTGCCTTTGGTTTTATGACGAGGGGATGGATGGTCAAACAAAAAATCACCCCATACTTTGGTAAGATACCAATAGTATGGGGCGTTTTGCCCGATTTATGCCGATCAGTCATACCGCCGATTCCAGAGGGAGAGGTCGGGCGGAAGGGAAGCATGATGGCCGGCAGGCAGAAGGGGCACATCTGCTTCCGAATATTCCCCGTCTGCGACATAATGCAGTGCTGGCTTGCCGTCATAGCTGACCGTGAGCGCATTCAGGGGATGCGTGCCCTCCCAGTCGCTGTCGATGAGCAACGTATAGCGGTGATAGCCGACCAGACACTCCTCTTTCGAGTAATAGCGGACGGTACAGCCGGCAAGTTTGGCGCGATCCTCGAGCGTGGTTGCGAGGTCGGCATGGTCGCCGTCGGGAAGGGGAAGGATCAGATATTCGACCGCGTAGTGTTCGAGCAGATGATTGAGCGAAGCGAGCATCGCTTGGTGATAGTGCGTTAGCAGGAGGCTGTCCACCCGGACAGCGGGGTCTTGCTCGGCATAGGCGATGGCATCGGCGAGGAATCGATAGCTTCCGCCCGAGGCATCGCAGAGCATCACCCGTGTGCCCTCCCGAAGCAGAAGCGCATCGTTCTGTCCGTCCGAGTAGGCGAAGAGCTCATGCTCATTCGCTGTGTCAAGGGTGTGCAGGCAGAAGGCAGAGCCCGAGAAGCAGAGATAGACTGCCGCCCAAGCCAAAACGATCGGGCGTGTTTTCCTGAAAAGGAGCAGTCCGATGCCGATCAGAAGCCAGATCAGCCCGACCGTGCGGACAAGCGGGAGCTCGAGCGAGAGTTCGAAGATATCGTCACCGCCCAGCAGTTCGGCGGCAAAAACGGTCAGCTTGCTGAGCAGGCGCAGTAAATAGGCAGGGGTCGCCGCAAGCAGTTGGATGGGCGAAAAGAGGAGCAGAAGTGGGATCAGATAGAGCAGAAGAGTGATCAGCGGTACGAAGAGCAGGTTGGCGATCGGAGAGATCAGCGATAGCTCGCCGAAAAACCAAATATAGAAGGGCATCGTAAAGGTGATCGCCGATGCGGAAAGTACGAGCGAATCCAAGAGCCACCGCAGGATCGAGGGCTGATGTCTGTAGTGCTTGGTGAGCGGCAAGCCGACGAGCAGGATGCCCAAGGTTGAGAAAAAGGAGAGCAGAAGTCCGATGTCGAGCACCGAATAGGGGGACAGCAGACAAATGAAGCTGACACTTACAAAGAGCGAGGTGAGCGAATCACGCTTTCTGCCGAGCGGATGTGCAAAGAGCATGAGCAGCAGCATTCCGCCCGCCCGCATGACCGACGGTGAGCCGACGATGAGTATGTAGAGCAGTGTGATCGGCAAAAGCACCCATAAATGAGCCCTGCGCGGCAAATGAAGCTTTTTCAGTAGCCAGGTCAGACTGCCCAGCAGAATGCTGAGGTGCAGACCACTGATTGCAAGCGTGTGGGAGAGCCCTAAATTGCGGAAGCTATCACTGAGCTCGGAGGATAGGTTCGATTTGTCGCCGATCAGCAGGGCGCTTGCCAATCCGCAGGCATCATCGGGCAGATAGAGCATGAGGATATCCGACAGTGCATCCTTGATCGACGCACTCAGTGAATAGGGAAAAAGCCGCTCGCTTCCCGTCTTCAGGTGACCTTCGGGGCTGACCGAAGCGCTGAAGGTCAGCCCTTGCGAGAGCGAATAGAGCGCTCCGAGGTCGTTATCCTCCTCCTCTCGCATCGGCTCGATTGCGACTTCGGCGATCAGTCGGTCGCCTGTTTGCAGGGTGACTTCGTAGGGAAAGGTGAAAATGCCATCCAGCCCGATCTCCTCCCCGTCGAGCGAGATCAGCTTGCCCTCGCAGGCGGTTGAGTAGGTGGAGACGCTCGTCGGACGGGTGACGACTAGAACAGCCTGTCCGCTCTCGCCGTCAAGCGGGTCGATCTTTTGGTGATAGCTGTACCCAACGGCGAAGTGGGCGGTGAGCAGTGCGGCGCTTGCCGACAGCGTGATGCCCAAAAGGAGTGCAAAGAGAAAGCGGCGCCTTTCCGAGCAAAGGAAGAAGAGCGCGAGCGCACCGACCGCCAAACCGAGTGCGACCAGTCCTGCGGGCAGCGCATATTGCCACTCGGTGTAGAGGGTGGCGAAGAGTACGATCAAAAACAGCCCGCAAGCAAAGCAGAGCGGGCGTTTGGAGAGGGCAGAGCGCATGGCATGAGGAAGCTTTGATATGCTCATATTCATACGCACTCACCTTCTTTGAATAAAGTATAAAATCTGACAACTTACCCAAAGTATAGCACAAAAGCCGCTTTTGTCAAGGCATTTCGACAAGTTTTCGACATTTTTTGCGTTTTTTGACAATCGGACGACTGAGAGAACCTCCGTCAGGAGGATCTCTTGGGTTGAAGACAAACTCTCTATCAAAAGAGGGGGGGAATTGCCCAAAGAATTATCGCCAATTCTTGTAGGGACAGGCCTCCTCGACTGTCCGTTACAATCGATTTGTCTTCACAAGAAATAGCGTTTTGCTCGACATTTTGATCAGGACCAACAAACGGACAGTCGAGGACGCCTGTCCCTACAATCGATTTTGTTTTGCTGATTGAGGTGTGAATGGTTGACTTTGTCAGCGGTTTGAGAGAACCTCCATTAGGAGGTTCTCTCAAACAAATTATATTCGCTTGTGTCAGATCAGCTTGGCGATCAGTTCAAGCAGTTCTGCCGCCCCTCCGATCGAAGGTAGGTCGCCGAGTGCACCGACGATATCCGAGCCGAAATAGCTGAAGGGGGCATCCCATCGTTCGCCCTCACCGACCATGCAGGAGATGCCGTCGGGATTCTCACCGAGCAGGTATTTCAGGCGTGCCTCGGGGCATTCTTTCTCTGCTGTCGGACACTTGCCTGCCCATGCATCCGCTTTTTTGCGGTAACAGTCCTTCTTGGTCGAAAGCCAGAGCGCATTTGCCGCGCCGACCGCCGATTCATAGAACTGCTCTTCGGGGGTGTCTTCGAATTTGTCGAAGCGTCTGCCCCCCAGGTTCATCCGCTCATAAGCAAACTCAAAGTCGGCTTCGGCGCATCTGCCTGCATAGCCCGCGAAGGTGGGATCGAGCGATGCGTATGCGATTGTCGCTTCGGCTTCGACCTTTGCGCAGACAAAGTTGGCACGGGGATCATTGTGAGCAGGCAGATTAAGGTCATCGGCATCGCCGATAATGCCCTTGGTGTAGATATCGATGGGTGCATCGACGCATCGGTAGCCGTCGGCAAATCGGGTGCGGAGCATCCATTCGAGCCCGACGCGTGCTTCCTCCATGAGCCGCAGGTAGAGCACCTCGTCATCCTCCACCTTTTCGGCGAGCGCTATGAGCGCGCTTGCCGAAGAAGCGGTGGCGAAGAGACTGTGTGAATAGCCGACGTTATGCCAGCCGCCGCCGATCGGGGCAAGGCGACCGTCGGGGTGCTTTGCGAAGCAGTCCTCGTGGCAGGGCAGGTGCACGGTCGGGATGTCGTAGCCGCAGCGCTGTGAGTAGTAGAAATTCAGCGTTTTCCAAGCGAGTTCCTTTAGTTTTTCGGTGGTCAGCTCGACTTTGACGGGGGTGGGGACGGTTGGCTCGACCTTTTCGAGGGCGAGCTTGTTGAAGCAGAAGAGAGCCTTGTCCGCCATGTTCATCTGCGCGCCTTGTAAAACGTAAGCAATCGAGAAAGCGCTGACCTCCGCACGCTCGATGTCGCCGAATGCCCAAATAACCGTGTTCGACTTGCCGTTTTGGAGATTGACGCGCTTTTTTGCCTCGTTTTTACCGCTGACGAGGGTGAGTTCGAGCCATACGCTCTGATAGCCGCAGCAATCGGGGCGAACGGTAAAGGTGATGCGGTCGTAGTTGCTCCAGTCCTCGCCGCCGACACGGTAAGTCAGCGTCGATCTGCCGTAGTTCGGTTCTCTTTGGGGCGCTTCACGGCGGCCCATCGGAGGACCTTGGCGCTTCATGGCAAATTCTGCGAGCGTGTTGGGGCAGGTGAGCTTTAGTCCCGCCTCACTCGATTCGAGCGAGCCGTGACCGCTAAAGGCGAACCCATCCTCGCCCGTCATGTCGCTCAGCAGGCGGCTTTCAAGCACTTTTTTTGCTTTTTCTGCCGAAAGGGTCGACTTTTTTCTCTCTGCGCGCATAATTTTGTGTGCTTTTCGGCTTTCTGTGATAAAATCGCTTAGTTTCATTTGATTTCCCTCCTTTCACATCTCACCGTAGAGATCGGCGAGTACCCACAAAAAGCGGGAGGTTGTGTGTACCCACACTTCCTTGTAGGTGGCGTTGTTCATCTGCGGGAAATTGGGCATATCGTGGTCGCCGTCCGCCCAGATGCCGACGGGGATGCCGCCGACCAGCTGATGCGAGAACATAACGAAGAGATCGGGGTAGTTGTAACCCTCGCCGTACATCGTGCACTGGGCGAAGGGATTCAGACCGAGGATCCACTCGAGCTGTCGCTGTGCGATTTGATTGAGCTCACTGTCGCCGAGCACGCGGGCGGTCGCGGTGACTGCCTTTGCTTTGGTGAGCAGCGTGCCGTTGTAGCCGCGGAAGTCGTGCGCGACGGGCATGATGCGCAGGTAGTAATCGTCGGACAGACAGATGCCGTTTTTGATTTGCGCGTCGAATTCCTCGGCGTTCCTTCCCCCGCCGCCGAGCTTGTAGATGGCGTTGGGGAGCATTCCGTAGGGTTCGGTATAGGGCGCGATCGTCTTGATGTACTCTGCGTAGAGGGCAAGTCCTTCTCTCCACTTCGGAGCATCGGGATGATCGGGCGCTACCTCTGCCATGAGCGCCACACCCATGACGGGTGACTGCTCGTGCGCACGGTGCGAGTAGGCGAGCGGTCTGTCCGAACGGTCGCTGTCGTAGAAGAAGCCGCGGATCGGGATGTCCCAGTCGGGGTAGGTCTGCTGTTGGCAGGAAAGCACGAGATTCGCCATGCGTGCGCCCTTTTTCAGCACTTCCTTGTCCCCGCAAGCCTTGTAAAGCTCGGCGGCGGCAACTGCACCCTGACCGATCGTCTGCGCAGATACACCGCGACCGGCGAATGCCTTCTCATAAGCGAGTTCGAAATCTTCCTTTGCGCATTTCAGACAATAGTCGGCGAAAACAGGGTCTTCTTCTGCAAAAACGCGCGCACCGACCGCTTCCGCAGCCGCGCCGCAGAAGTTTTCGAAGGGATCGTAGGCGGCGGGGAGAACGAGATCGTCCATGTCGCCCAGAATGTTGCCCGTCCAGGTGCCGATGCGTGTCCAGCGGGCGCGGTAGCCGTCGCCGAATCGTGTCTTCATGCACCAGTCAAGTCCCCAGTGCCCTTCGTCGATCAGCCGCTCGTAGAGGGCATTGTCCTTGCCCTTCACGCGCAGTGCCAAATCGAGCATGGCGTGCGCAGATTCGGAGGTGTTGCAGAGCCCCTGCGAGAGGTCGCCTGCGTCATGCCAGCCGCCGCCCGAGGAGATCATGCGTCCGTCGGGATGCTGGCAGTAGGTGTCGAGGTGGCAAACTCTGTGCACGCCCTCGACCTCGCATCCGCAACGCTCCTGATAGAAGAAGTTGATCGCCTTCCAAATGGGCGATGCGTAGGCTTCGTTGTCGATCTGGAAGGGTTTTGTTTCGCTGTCCCCCACACGGAGGGTGTAGAGCCCTTCTTTATCGTATTCGGTGAAGTCCATCGCGACGTAGCGACCGAAGCGGGTTTCGGTTACCTTCACGGGTGCGGTGTAGACCACTTCACCCGTTTCGGCGTCGAGCAGGTCGAAGGTGGTCGCATCGGTGTCCTGTGTGTAGGCGAATTTGTCCATCTTCGGCTGATAGCCGACGTGACAGAAGGCGATGCGGTCATCGAGCGCCCAGCCCTCGTAGTAGTCCTCGTCGACCTTTTCGAGGTGGATCGGTCCGAAGTAGAAGCGTTTCCAAAGCTCGCTGCCCGTCTGTCTGCCGTCTACCGTGCACCTCAGCTGAATGCCGATGATGCGGTCGCGGTGGGTGTTGGGGATCTCCCACACGACGCGGTTCCATTCACCGCTGTTCAGCTGCAAAATGAGCGTGTCGGCGAGCAGTCCCGAGCGCTCGAGGTCTTCCTTGCGGTCGTTGACGAGGGTGATGAGAAAGTAGACGTTGTCGTAGGTGGGCAGATCGGGGTAAATTTCAAAGGTGAGGCGGTTCCAGTCGCGCCAGTCCTCGCAGTCAAATTTCACGAGCGTGTAGGTCTCGCCGTAGATCTTGCTGTTCGACAGCGAAAGACGGGGGACGGTGATCTGCGCAGGCGGCACCATTTTGACGGTCGGTCTGCCCTCCCAGCGCACTTCATCGCTCAGCTCGATCCTGCCCACCCCCGAATATTCAAGGTTGTCGAGGCTGTCCATTGCGTGGAGCAGGCGGCTCTCGCTTGCCTCTTTCGCATAAATGCGCATGGCGTGCGCATCGGCAAGGTCGGGCTTCATCGCGCGGTAGGCGTTATTGCTTTGATGAAGCAGGGCTTTGAGTTTTTCTGTGTATGCCATGTTCTCCTCCTTGATTTATGTGAGATATAGACAATTTCGTTAGGGATATGATAACACAAATGGGTGATATTGTCAAGGAGATTGGCGCAAGTCAATAAAATAAATACGCAAAGCTATGTATTCGGAACATTTGCCCGATATTCAATTTATTTTGCAATTTTGTGGTCAACGCTATTGACAAGCTAACAGTTGTTTGGCATAATACCTAACAGTTGTTAGGTGAGTGGGGGATTGCATAATGAATGAAACAAAGGAACGAATATTAGGCGTATCCTTAGACTTATTCTCGCAAAGAGGCTATTCTGCGGTATCTATCAGAGATATTTGCAAAGAGGTGGGAATTAAAGAAAGTTCTATCTACTATCATTTCAAAAACAAGCAGGCTGTTTTTGAAGAACTACTCAATCGATTTCAAAAACAAGCCGACAGTATGATGAATCATCTGACATCGCTGTTGACCCAAGACTGCTCGCATTTGGGTAATCATTTTTATTTGGAAGTTTGCAATCACTATTTTGAAGATTATCTGATGGATGATTTTTGCAATAAAGTAATGCGGCTAATGTGGATCGAGCAGTTTAGTAATAATGAGATGAAAAAAGCATACGATTATTGGATGTTCACCGAGCCGTTGAAATTTCAGAGCCAAGTGTTTCAAATGCTCATGGAAATAGGGCTGATCAAGAAAACCGACAGTGAGTATATCGCAATCAAGTATTATTCGCCAATCTTTTTCTTTGCGCAGAAATGGCTGTTCAGTGGAAAACTGTCTGATGAAAATAAAAATGCCTTTCGCAAAGACGCATATAGGCATATTGAGTTGTTCTTTTCTGAAATGGAGGGAGTTTATGGCTAATATCGTTATCACCGGAGCTAATCAAGGAATCGGCTATTATTTTGTTGAGCGATTACTGAAAGATGGAAACAGAGTGGCTGTTCTTGATTTAGAAACCGATCAACTGGCTAAACTAAAAGAAACGTACGAAAACAATCTCTTGTATTATCTTGCCGATGTGCGCGATCAAGAAAGCATGGACAATGTAATAACCGAAGTGGTTTCCGAATTCGGATCTATAGACATTGCTGTTCATAATGCTTGCAAATGCACCTTTGATTCTCATGCAAACACTGATTTAAATACGTATAGAGAAGTATTGGACGTTAATTATTTCGGTGCATTGCGACTTGCCAAAAGTGTTCTGCCGTACATGGTAGAACAAAATCGTGGTAAAGTCATTTTTACAAGCTCGGGCGTTGGCGTAACCGGATTTATGAACATATCTCCATATGCTTCCGGTAAAGGCGCTATAGAAGCATTGGCAAAATGCTTAAAGATCGAGTATGCCAAGAACAACATTTCTTTTCACATTTTTCACCCACCGTTGACACGTACAAAATCGTCCGATCCATTGCCCGTTCCAAAAGAGTTTAAGGCTTTGCCTGAGACGGTTGGTCAAGGACTTGCAAAACACATTCACTCAAAGCGTTTTATTATCTGTCACAGTTTCGGACAAAAAATACAAATTCTCGGTTGTTACCTATTCCCTGTTAAAATGGGAAAATTGTTATTAAAATTAACCTTTGAGCAACAGTGACGGCATCGAGGGACAAGAATAGTAAATCCTCCGTATGACGTTAAATCATACGGAGGATTTACGGCTATATGCGTATATCGCACATCGACAATCGCCGATTTATTCCTTCGCGATAAAGAGCACGCCGAGTGTGCCCGGTCCGCAGTGGCTCGATACCACGCCGCCTGCGCGGGTGTGCAGAATCTCACCGAAGATGCCCAGCACTTCGAGGTATTCGTGTACCGCATCAATGATCGCCTGATCACTGCCCGAATGGGTGATGAAGACGCGCTTCGGATCGGCGTTTTTGAGGTCGTCTTCGAGGTCCTTCGCGTAGCTCATGATGACGCGCATCATGTTGCCGCGGTATTTCTTGCCCGCGAGCATTTTGCCGTCGATGACCGCGATCTTCGGGTGGAGCTGCAATACACTGCCTGCCAGTGCCGCCAGACCGCCGCATCTGCCGCCGCGATGGAGGTAGGTAAGCGTGTCGACGACGAAGCTCGCGCGCACTTTCGGGCGGATCGATTCGATATGTGCGGTGATCTCGGCGCCGCTCTTTCCTGCCGCCGCCATTTCAGCCGCTTCGAGCACCTGAAGTCCGATGCCCGTCGAGAGGTTCAGCGAATCGATGACAAACACCCTGTCCGACATACCCATGTCATCGGCAACCAGCCGCATGATGTTGACGGTCGTGGAAAAGCCGCTCGAGATGGCAAAGCAGACGATCTCGTCGTCGGTGTTCAGATAGGGCTCGAAGATCTCTCTGCATTCCTCCATACCGAGGGCGGAGGTCTTCGGGGTGGTTTTGTGTTCGTCCGACCAGCGATAGAGCTCGTCGGGGGTGATCTCGGCGCCGTCCTTGTATTCCTTGTCGCCGAGGACGATGTGCAGAGGCACGATCCGGATGTTGTATTTTTCCACCAGCTCGGGCGAGAGGTCGCAGGTGCTGTCGGAAATGATTTTTACGCTCATAGGGAAAACTCCTTTGGGTCAGTATTGGATTAATCTCCCTTTATTATACCGCTTGTTTTCGATTCTGTCAAGTGAATTTTGCATTATTGACAAATATCAACAGAAATCTCAGTGGTTTATGTACATTGTTGACAAATCAATATTTTAGAATGCATCGTCATGATGGTTTTGCAATTTTTCTGTCAGCGCCAAATCCTTTTCGCGCATTGTTGAACATCGCCGCAGTCGGTTAATTGTCGGAATACAGTTTATCATAATACCAATTTACAGGATTTTCGTAGATGCATTTTATGTGTTCCTCATAATCTTCCCTATTTCGGATGATGTGGTCATTAAAACGGTCTTGCCATATGTTTTCTCCATATTCTTTATTACAAAAACGCTTGAATGTTGAGACAAACCGCGAAACTGTCGTATTTGCACCAATCCCTGTAGGGACAAAGGCGTACTCCTTCGACTCCGTCGAAGGAGACGACTGTCCGTCTCCCCGAACAAACAGCAAAAGGTGAATGTGGTTTGGCATGATGATATAGCGGTCAACCGATATATTTTCATAAAAATCATTGAGTTGGTTTATAAACTTATCTGCTATTTTACCGTATGGCGTTAATTCAACGGACGGACAGTCGAGGACGCCTGTCTCTACAATGCGAGATAACATACAGCGTCTATTTTTTGTACACATGGTAATGAAGTATGCACCTGTGCTGTTATAATCAAAGCTTTGTAATCTTGGACTTTTTCTTTTCGCTAACTCTTCCATATCCATCACTCGCACCATTATAACACAACATCGGCAGAAGAACAAGTCTTCTGCCGATATATCGAAATATCCTTATATCCCATGCCGACGAGAACTCGTCGGCATCATTATAAAGTTTTTGAGGGGGGGTGGGGGACTATTTTCAAAAAGTCCCCCAACGGAGTGCAGGGGCGGCGCCCCTGCAGGGGTGTGGGGCAGAGCCCCCTCATTAAAATTTGCGGAATCGCTGATAGCGGGCTTCGACGATCTCGTTTGCCGTCATGGCGCCGTATTTCTCGAGGAATTCCTTGATGCCTTCCTTCATGGCGTCGGTCATGCGCTCGACCGTCTGTGCGGTTGCACCGCCGAATTCGGGGATGATGCGGTCAATGACGCCCATTTCGGAGAGGTCCTGAGCCGTCAGCTTCATGACCTTCGCGGCTTCTTCGGCGCGCTGTTCGGTCTTCCACAGAATCGAGGAATAGCCCTCGGGGGAGAGGATCGCATAGGTCGCGTGCTCGGTCATCCAGACCTCGTTGCCGACCGCGGTCGCCAGTGCACCGCCGCTGCCGCCCTCACCGATGAGGATGCAGAGGACCGGTACCTTCAGTCCGGACATTTCCATGATGCTGCGTGCGATCGCTTCACCCTGACCGCGCTCTTCTGCATCAATGCCGCAGAACGCACCGGGGGTGTTGATGAAGCTGATGATCGGGCGGTTGAATTTTTCTGCTTGCTTCATAAGCCGTACTGCCTTGCGGTAGCCGTCGGGCATGGGCATACCGAAATTACGCTTCATGCGCTCGTCAAGGGTAGTGCCGCGCAGGTCGGCGAGCAGTGTGACGGGCTGTTTGCCGAAATAGGCGATGCCGCCGATCAGGGCGCGGTCGTCTCTGTAGAGACGGTCGCCGTGCAGTTCACGGAAATCGGTGAACAGATTGTCGATGTAATCGGAGGAAGAGGCGCGGTTGCCGCTGCGGCAGAGCTTGACCTTTTCCCAAGGCGTTTTTTCCTCTTCTTCCTTGTCCTTGGACTTGTTGCCGAGCTTCGAAATAATGCCCCACAGGAAGGACTTTTTGGGCAGACCGTCAGGGCTGATCGCCTCGGCTTTGTGGGTCTTGACCATATAGGTAAGGGTGTCTCTCAGATCCTTGCGCTCGACGACCATGTCGACCATGCCGTGTTCGAGCAGGAACTCGGAGGTCTGGAAGCCTTCGGGCAGGGTCACACCCGTGGTCTGGCGAATGACGCGCGGACCTGCGAAGCCGATGCGTGCGCCCGGCTCGGCGAGGATCACGTCACCGAGCGTCGCGAAGCTGGCGGTCACGCCGCCCATGGTGGGATCGGTGAGGATCGAGCAGTAGAAGAGCCCTGCGTCCAAGTGACGCTTGACCGCGGCAGAGGTCTTTTCCATCTGCATCAGCGAGATGATGCCCTCCTGCATTCTTGCGCCGCCCGAGCAGCAGAAGAGGAAGACGGGCAGTCTCAGTTCGGTCGCCTTTTCAAATGCGCGGGTGATGCGCTCACCCATGACGTGACCCATACTGCCGGTGATGAAGTTGGCGTCGCAGACACCGATCACGACTTCCTCGCCTGCGATCTTCGCCTTGCCGACCGTTACCGCCTCGGAGGAGCCGCTTTTGGCTCTGGCGGCAGCGAGCTTCTCCTCGTAACCTTCGAGCGAGAGCGGATTGCTGTCCTCGATGTCGTTAAACCATTCCTCGAAGCTGTTCTCGTCGCTCACCATGCAAATTCTCGCCTTTGCGCCGATCGTCATGTATTTTCCGCAGGAGGGGCAGATGTAGAGGGACTCGTATGCCTTGAGCCCGTCATGCGTTTCCTTGCAGCCGGGGCAGGTGACAGTTATGTTTTTGAGCTGTTCTTCCAGCTCTTCATTCATTTTTTTCTTTTTCCAACCGAAAAGTGCCATTGTATTTCCTCCGAAAAGTGTTGCATAATTTATTACGATTGCAATTTTTGTTGATTATACCACAATTCCTCGAAAAAATCAACCCCTATATGAAAATCCTTCAAATGACAGGATTTACTGCGATTAAAGGACAAAATTCCGCACAAAATGGGAGTGTAAGTTCGGAGGTGAACTGATGAAAAAACTATTCTGCGGAATTTTGGCGCTGACCATGCTCGTGCTCGGCGCTTATCCCGCTTTTGCGGGGGAGACCACCCCCTATAACTGGTACTGCAAAAACAACGACGACCACACGGTCCCCATCCTCGATGAGGAACAGAAATTCATCGAAGCGTACGACGGCCACTACGTCAATCACAAGGTCAAAAAGGGCGACAAGGTGATCTATCTCACCTTTGATGCAGGCTACGAGAACGGCAATGTGGCGAAGATCATGGATACACTGAAGGCGCATGGTGCGACGGGCGCTTTCTTCATTCTCGACAACCTCATCGTGCGCAACGGCGACCTCGTCAAACGGATGGTCGAGGAAGGGCATCTGGTCTGCAACCACACCAAAAAGCATCCCGATATGACGAGGATCAGCGACCGAGATACCTTTGCCGAGCAGCTAAACAGCCTTGCCGACAGCTATAAGGCACTGACGGGCTGTGAGATGCCCAAGATTTATCGTCCGCCCGAAGGTCGCTACTCGAAGCAGAACCTCGAGTACGCCAAGTCGATGGGTTACAAGACGGTGTTCTGGTCGTTTGCCTATGCCGACTGGGACAATAACCACCAGATGCGCGAGGACAAGGCGCTCGAGAAGATCCTCGCCCACACCCACAACGGCGAGATCATGCTCCTGCACCCCACCTCCTCGACCAACGCCGCGATCATGGATCAACTGCTGACGAGACTGGAGGAAGAGGGCTACCGTTTCGGCTCTCTGACCGAGCTATGGGAAGGGTAAGCGCAAGGAGTGCGCTGAGGAAGCTGACCGCACTGCTGCTGTGTGCCGCACTGCTGCCGCTGAGCGGCTGCAGAAGGCAGGCGGCGGTCGATGCCGAGGAGACGAGCGTACGGTCGGGCAGGGTGACTTCTGCCGGATCAACAGGGACGACCCAAATGACCGAACCGACCGAACCGACGGGAGAGCCTGCCGCCAAGCGCATTGCGTTGACCTTCGATGACGGTCCGAGCAAGCGCTACACGGCGAAGATACTTGACATTTTAAAGGCACATGGCGTGAAAGCGACCTTCTTCGTGGTCGGCGAAAACGTGCAGAAATTTCCCGATCTGCTCTCGCGCGAGATTGCTGAGGGGCACGAGATCGGCAACCACACCTATTCGCACTGCCACCTGCAAAAGATCGATGCCGACACCCTTTCGGGCGAGCTTGACAAGGCAGGGAAGCTGCTCATGCAGGTGGGCGGCTACAAAACGACCCTCTTCCGACCGCCCGAAGGGGTGGTGAACCGAGCGGTGAAGACCGCCGCCGAGGGGGCGGGCTATTCGCTCGTGCTCTGGACGATCGATACCCGCGACTGGGCGCATAACACGCCCGAACGCATTATCGCGAACATCACGAAGAACGCCTCCGACGGGGACATCATCCTCTTCCACGATTTTGTGGTCGGTGACAGCCCGACGCCGGGCGTGCTCGAGGTGATCATTCCGAAGCTCAGGGAAATGGGGTTCGAGTTTGTGACCGTGTCCGAGCTCAGCGAGCCGAAAATATAAAATGATCCTCCCCGTCAGTAGATGGGGAGGATTTGGATTGCCGGGGCAAGGTAGAACGGGCGACTGATAGTCGCCCCTACGGGGTAAGGGAAATATTCCACCGCACCCGTAGGGGACGGCGCCGTCGACGTCCCGAAAACGAACGGTTTGCAATTGTGATGAGATATGTGATAAACCTTCGACGGATCGTCGAGGACGCCGATCCCTACAAAGGATTGTTTGTTTCGCTAAAGATTATTTGTTCGCCGACAGAGTGTTCATGCAGTGCTTTATCACCCGAAAACGCCCCTTTCGGGGCGTTTTTTTACTTATCTCGACACGCTCGACATGACGATCGCCGAGCTGTTGTAGAACTTGAGTGCCTTGAGTGCCTGACCGCTGGCGCGGAAGATGACGACCGTCTTCGAGCCGTTCTCGGGAAGGACAGCATAATAGAGATCGGGGTCGCTCATCGAGCCGACTGCCTCGATCACCTTAGCGGGAGGATTCTGCTTGAAGGATGCCTTCACCTCTTCGGTGTAGGGGGCGATCACCTCAAAATCCTTGACCTGCGCCTTGAACATTTCCTTCTTTTTCTTGCCGCCCATGACCTTCTCAACCGTCATGTAGCTGTGGTCGACCGTGTAGGAATACTCGATCGATACGTAGCCCCACGTGAAGAAGTGAAGCATCCATGCGGCGAGCGGTGCGAGACAGAAGAGGGGCATTACAAACAGCATCAATCCTTGGGTTGTATTGTTGACAAACAAAGCAATTCCTATGATCGCTCCGAAAACCGCCAAATAAAAGAGCACCATCAGCATACGCTGCATTCTGTATTTGCCCTCTACCTTCTTTTCGACCACGAATTCCGCATAGTTGGCAGAGCCGAAAGCATCGTCCGCACGGGCGACGATATCGGTTCTTTCTTGTCTTTTTCTTGCCATACCGTATTTTCCTTTCAGAATATTAGAATATTGCAACTATTATAGCATATTTCTTTTGCTTTTTCAAGTGGTTTTCGCGAGTTTTACAGGGCTTCGCTCTTCTGCGCGGCGGTTTGGACTGTTTGCACAAGCGAAGGAGTGCGTATTTGGGCACTTCCACGATTTTGCACTTTTTTCGATTTTTTGCGACAAAGACGGGTGAATGTGCTATAATATAAGGTATAAATTTACGAAACCCAACGAGGAGAGATATAGATGAATAAGAAGCAACTCATCCAAAAAGCAGCAGAACAGACGGGCTTTACACAAAAGGAGAGCGCCAAGCTGCTCGATGCCCTCATCGCGATTGCGACCGATGAGCTTGCCGAGGGGGGGACCATCCTGCTCACGGGATTCGGCTGTCTCGAAGCCAAGACCCGCAAGGCGCGCAGAGGCTCGAATCCCCGCACGGGCGAGCTGATCGACATTCCCTCCGTACATACCGTCGTTTTCCGCACGGGCAGTGCGCTGCAGGCAAAGCTCGATAGGTCGGGGGACGAGCAGTAAAAATTCAACTTGATTCCACATTTTACCCGAAAGGAGCGCACCTTCATGCAAAGACCCCTTGTCCACGATCCTATTGCCCTTGCCGTGAAATCGACCCCCGCGACCGAGGCTGATCTGCCGACCGCGCAGGACCTGCTCGACACACTGATCGCACACAGCGACAGCTGTGTCGGCATGGCGGCGAATATGATTGGCGTTCACAAGCGGATCATCGTCTTCGCAAGCGACGACGGTTCGTATATGACCATGCTCAACCCCGAGATTATCAAAAAATCCGCCCCCTACGAGACCGAGGAAGGCTGTCTTTCTCTGCTCGGTTCTCCTCGCAAGACGAGGCGATTCGGGACGATCAAGCTGCGCTATCAGACGACTGCGCTCGAGTGGCGCGTCAAGACCTTTACGGGGTGGACTGCGCAGATCATTCAGCACGAGCTCGATCACTGCGACGGCGTGCTGATTTAGATAAAACCAAGCCAAAAAGCTCGGAAATGTAAATTCCCCCCCATGCAACTTTGTTTGTTATTGACATTTGGGGGCATTTGTGCTAAGCTGTTTTTGTTGAATATATGCATTCATTTCAGGAAGGGAACGACAAAAAATGGCAAATCAGATCAATCGACCGATCAACAGATCGATCCCCACATACTCACCGCAACCCTTTTGACAGCGGGCTTCATAATAGATCTTATCGCAATGAGCTGTACGGTCTCGGCGACCGGTCAGTCGGTCTGGCGATCGGCGGGGCTGTGGATCGAAAAAAACGACTATACCCCTGCGATTTGCATGACATTTATCCTGCTCTTTGTGATCAATACGGCGGTGACGGCTGTGGGGGCGCGACCGTTTTCCTCAGGCATAAGACGCCGATCTATCCCTTCGGCATCTCGCTTTCGATCCACGTCATGCTGCTGGTGCTCTCCATGGGCTTCGGTATTTTGGGCGTTTTGGGGAGAATTTCACTGATTCTGCACCTGCTTCTGACGGTTGCAGGCATGATTTACTCTATCGTACTCACGAGGATCGGTGCGCACAAAAAGAAAAACGGCGCAGGCGGTTTTTTGGATGACCGCCGCCGTGTGCTCGGCTTTTCGCTCGGCGCACTCAGTACGCTCGTCTCTTTTTCGCTCTTCTATCAGCCCTTCTATTCTTGCGTTACGGGGGACGAGGTGCGTTCGCTCATTCCGCTCGGGCTTTTGACTTCCTACGCAAACAAGATCGTGGCGCTCGTCGTCTTTGCGGCTCTGTTTGCGGCGTGTACGATCAGTCTGGTTCTCTTTCTGAAGTGTTTTGAGCGCTACTCTGCCCCCGATGCACGCTATGCGTCCAAGCTTCGCAGGGTGATCGCTTTGAACACCTTCATCTGCGGCGGCTATTTCGTGGCAGGCGTTACTTGCTGTTCGATCGGCAATGCGCGCGGCGGTCAGTACAGCACGCAAAGTTACCTGCCCTTTTTGATCTCAACGGCAGTGGCGATCCTCTTTGCCTTTTTGGAAAGAGGGATCGACCGCTCGGGCGAGAACGAGCAGACGAAAAAGATG